>NZ_KV822098.1:84191-341754 GCF_001815825.1 Staphylococcus sp. HMSC068G11 | reverse complement strand
TTATTTTTGAAAGTATTTCAATGTTAAATTACATGGTAAAGGCAAAATATTTTGGCGAGACTCTTGAGGGAACAAGACAAGTTGAAGACTACAGACTGAAGCTGTCCCCTAAGAAAGCGAGCCAACAATACGAAGTATTATAAATAAAGAAGCCAGTAAATGAATTTACAAAAAACTCATTTACTGGCTATTTTGTTAGGAATTATGTCCTAACCTCACTCTGATAATTAGAAAAATATATAATTTATAAACCAAAGAATTAAAAAACGATACGTTTATTACTAATTGATAGTATTATAAAGCCTCTTTTCTAACGATAGCGCAGTATTGCCAAAAAATACGTAATTGGGCAATATTCCAATTGTTCATGCCCATAGTAAAACCTGAAGGCTTAAATATATTTACATCAGTCACTTCCAAAGCGGCTGCAATAAGATATTGAAGGGGGACACTGATACTCTTCATGGTATCAGTGAGCCCATTTTCATCATAAACCCAGGTAAAAGGTAAATCAGACTCAAACACATCAACCTTATTAAATATTTCAGGTAAAGCAAGAATGTAGCATGCGCCATCTACAACGGGATTATCTAAACTATCCTTGTAGTAGATCAAAAGCGCTTCATAATTTTCTCTGTGTTCATGGTTTACATAGAAAAATTCATTCCTAAATAATGCCATATCTTTACTATGAATGATTTGTTGTTCAAGTACGTTGAACATACCATTTATACTAGCAATTTTTTCATATGTTTTACGACTCATATTTGCGCTCCTTTTAAGTATATTTACCACATAAGTTTATATAGCTTTTATTGTGCGTAAGGATAATTGTCATTATTTATCATACCATTTTCACCATTGTTCTGATTGTTGTATTGTTGATTTGGATACTGCTCGTTCCCGTTTAAAGTATTTTGGTCTGTTTGTTCGTTAGTTTGATCTTCTTCATCATTATTTTGTGATGATGAAGAAGACTCTTTCTGACTATCAGTCGATTCCTTTTGGTTCTTACGTAATAAGTCTTCATCTAATTCTGTTAGGGGTACGAGTGAACCATATCGTTTAATGACTCTTTGATCTAAGAAATCGTTTTTGTTTGTTATTTTAGATAAACCTAAATCATTACGTAAAAGATTTGAATATTCCATAATACTTTTTACGCTTGGGTGGTAATAGTATATATCATTTAAGTAGTCATCCTTACCTTTAAGTTGTGATGTTTTAATTTCAGTGTTACCACCAAGATACATTTTTGCTAGAGACTTAATTTCTTTCTGAGTTAAATTATGTTTAGCATTTTTCCCTACAATACTAATAACATTGTCAAGTTTATCTATAGAATTTAAATTTTGAGCTTTTTGGAACAATATTTTAATAAGTTCCATTTGTCTTTGACCACGTTTAAGGTCTGAATCATGATGTCGAGTTCGAGCTACAGCTAATGCTTGGTCGCCGTTTAACTTTTGGTATCCTTTTTTGATTTTAATTCTACCAGTATCATCACTGTTAGGTTCATTTAGATTATACGGTACGTCATAATATATACCACCTAATTCATCAACTGCTTCAACAAAGGCTTTCATATTAATACGCACATAATAATCTACCGGTACATTCATTGTTGCTTCAACTGAATCCATAGCAGCAAGAGGTCCACCATATGCATGCGCATGTGTTATTTTATCGTAATAGCCAACTTTAGGTATATAACTGATTGTATCTCTAGGTATGCTTAGCATTCTTATTTGATGATTTTTCTGATTAAAAGTAGATAATATCATAGCATCTGACCTAGAATGTTCTACACTTTGCCCGTTTTTTTCTCTACCTTCATTATCGTCTATACCTAAGAATAAAATTGATATAGGTTGTTTTTCAGGATCAACTTTTGTATCTCTTAAAGTAGACTTTCGTTGAGAATCTTTAGTGTTTTGAGATGACTCAAATGCAGATTCTGAACTTTGATATAATTGAGTAGCAAAAATAATTGGAACAACGAGGAGACCAAAAGATAATAATATTAAAAAATATTTTAAAAATTTGTTCATTGTTAGTACTCCTAGTTAAATTTTAAATATTTCACAAATGATTGATACATAAAAAGTTATGATTTATTAAGTACACTATAGCCTTAAATTGTATTACTTTATTAATCAAATTACAACTCTCATCAACATTTTATTATTACAAAATATTATTGATGAATGATTATAACATTGAGTTAAACAACTTATTGCTTAACTTAATTTTCATATAGTACCAAAGTACTATAGATTTATTTTTAAATAAGTGTATTATCTAATTAAAGTGATTTGTTTATGGCTTTAAGTTATAATAAACTTTAGCTTAATAGCTATAAACATTGTTATAACAAAGCGCAGACGGATTAGTTGTTCATAAAATATATATGTAAGTAATATTCTTTAATTACGAATCTTAAATCTGATAATCAAAAAAGTATTTATTAATTAACATAGTAGTTAGATATATTATAACGTTCTTGAACAAGTATGTGTATTCATTGACGTTATGAATATCATAATATTAGTTGCATTGAAATTATTAAAAGTAACTGGATATGTCAAAGATAACCAGAGTATTATGAATTTACAGTTAAAATATTTAAAACTTTCTAATCGGTTAAGTGTAGTCGTGTGATTAAATAAAAAAGTCATTACCATTTTAGCTAGCAAAATATATAAGCATTTATTTTAGATATCTCATCAGGTAATTATTTATTCAAGTATTTTGGGGTTTAACCTTAAAAATGATAACGAATGATATATTGACATATGATGTGAATAGTCAAAAAATTTTAAGACATTAAAGTGTGAGGCAAACAATAAAGATGAAATTAAATAAATTTAAAATCGTATTTTTTATTATCGTATTATTAACTTTAGTCGTGTCAATAGGTATATTAGGTGTTGAATGGACAAGACACCTAGAATTAAAAAAACAAACGTTAAGTCAAGAAAGTGGAAATACGAATTATATTGAAAAGAGAGATAAGACTGTTGAGAAGCCTAAAAAACTAAAAACTAAATATGATAAAAAAGATCCCATTTCTAAATCGATAAACAAATATTTAGAAAAAACTCAATTTAATGGAACTGTAGCTGTATTTGATAATGGAAAAGTGAAAATGAATAAAGGATACGGTTATCAAGATATAGAGAAAGGTAAAAAGAACACTGCAAATACAATGTATTTAATAGGATCAGCGCAAAAATTTACAACAGGTTTAATGCTAAAACAACTTGAAGTCGAAAATAAAGTGAATTTGCAAGATTCAGTCACTAAATATATTCCTTGGTTTAAAACAAATAAAGAAATTACAATTAAAGATTTAATGTTACATAAAAGTGGACTATATAAATATGAAGCTTCAACTAATATCAAAAATTTAGAACAAGCTGTTAGAGCAATTCAAGCTCGAGGTATTGATGATACAGTTTATCATAAGCATCAGTATAATGATGCTAATTATTTAGTTTTAGCTAAAGTTATTGAAAATGTTACTGGAAAACCATATGTTAAAAATTATTATGAACGATTAGGTAATAAATATAATCTCAAACATACTGCTTTTTATGACGAAAAACCTCTTCAAAGTGAGATGGCAAAAGGTTATAAGTTTAAAAATAATACTTTTTCATTCCTTAAACCTAATATATTAGATCAATATTATGGAGCTGGTAATTTATATATGACGCCACATGATATGGGCAAATTAATTTATACATTGCAACAAAATAAAATCTTTAATGCGCGTCAAACTCGACCTATTTTACATGAATTTGGGACTCAAGAATATCCAGAAGAATATAGATATGGTTTTTACATAACTCCGTATTTAAATAGAGTCAACGGGGTATTCTTTGGTCAAATATTTACTGTTTACTTTAATGATCGTTATATTGTCATTTTAGGGACGAATGTAAGTAATACACCTGGATTAGTAAGTAATGAAAACAAAATGAGACATATTTTCTATAATATTCTTGACCAGAAAAAGCCTTATAATACAGCAGGTGTTAAAGTTGAGTAATTGTAATTTTGTTAATAATGGATTAGACTCGTTATTTTTTATTTACAAGGTTAGTCTTCAATAAATTATATATAACGAATGCCCGGGACTTCAATGTGAAGTGTAACCGGGCATTTGTTATATGATTAATAAAATAACATTCAAATTGCAATTTAATTATTTACAATAAGAAAGGGCGTTTAAGAATAAATCCTCATACTGTCTTTCAACAGGACTTAAAACAACTGTACAATTGGGATACTCCGTATTAAAATCTACCACTGTGGCTCCTCTTGTAAAGTTGCCACTTAATTCTATTTGAGTATACGCCTCCTTGACATTAAAGGCTTCTGGATCCAACAAATATAATATAGTGAATACATCGTATAATTTGAATCCTATATCAAAATCTTCACTCTTATAGTGCTGAAATAAATTATATAACATGCTTGAAGTTGCATTTGTATCTTTGAAGTCTTTTACAAAATGGTGAGTAAACAATGCTTCACGAGCCAAATCAAGACCAATCATAGTCAAAGGTAATCCAGAGTTAAATACAATTTGAGCAGCTTCTGGATCACAATATATATTAAATTCAGCTAAAGGCGTTACATTGCCTCTACCGGTACTACCACCCATTAAAACAATTTCCTTAATAAATGGTTGAACTTCAGGATAACTAGTTAATAGAATAGCAATATTTGTAAGTGGACCTATGGCAATCAAGGTTAAAGGTTCTTGAGTATTTACTAATAGATTTTTCATTGCTTCAACTGCATGAATCGATGTTAAATCATCTTGATTTATTTGTGGAAAATTGTAACCATCCATACCAGACTCACCATGAATTGATGTAGCTCCAAAAATGTCATTAATCAATGGTTGGGATGCGCCTCTATGTACAGGAACAGAACTATTAAAAAACTTTTTAAGCTTTAGTGCATTTGCCGTCGTTTTCTCAATACCTACATTACCATTCACAGTTGATATCATTTTAACGTCAAATTGAGGGTGTGACAGTGCGATACTAATTGCTGTAGCATCATCTATACCAGGATCTGTATCAATTATAATGGGAATAGACATATCATCATCTCCGTATATCGTAATAATTAAAGCATAACATGGTATGGGATTGTTACGATATAAAAAGAGCCTGAGACTTAAAAGTCTCAGGCTCTTTACATATAAGGTGGAAATGAATCAATAAAGAACAAATATATTCAAATTCATTCTTTATTGAAATCAACCTTGGAAAACTCATCTTTATAAGTGAGAAGAGTGTCCACCTTGCATTACCCAGTATGTTCCGATAACAGTTACTAAAGTAATGATAATTGCAAAGATAACTTTGAACGATTGTAAACGTCCATCTTTACCTTCAGTTAAATGCATGAACATTAATAATTGAAGGGCAGCTTGAATGAAAGCAAAACCAAAGATGATAGTTACCTTAGCATGGAATGTCATATTAGTGTATAGAGTTACAAAAACTGCTAAAAGCGTTAGTACGATAGAAGCAATAAAACCTACTGTATGTTTTACGATTGTATTCATCCGCTATACACCATCCCTATCATATATACGGCAGTAAAGATGAAGACCCAAACAACATCTAGGAAGTGCCAGTATAAACTTACTATAAATAATTTAGGAGCATTGTATGAATCCAAACCACGAGTTCCGATTTGAATTAACAAACAAATAACCCAAACAATACCTAATGATACGTGTGCACCGTGCGTACCTAGTAATATAAAGAAACTAGACCAGAAGGAGCCAATAGTTGGGTTAACACCTTCAGAAGCATAGTGTGCGAATTCGTAAATTTCAAAACCTACGAATACAAGACCTAGGATAACTGTGATAATCATCCAAAACATCATTAAGTTTTGCTTTTCTTGTCGCATGTAGTAAATTGCAATACCACAAGTATAAGAACTAATTAATAATGCAAAAGTCATTATTAAAATCAAATGTAATTCGAATAAATCGGTAGTTAATTTACCACCATATCCGCCACCATGTTGTAACGTTAATAACGTTGCAAATAGGGTACCGAATAACGCAAATTCAGCTGTAAGGAAAATCCAAAAGCCAAGTTTATTTAATTCGCCTTCGTGTGTACGAGAATCAATAGTATTTGCATCATGACTCATGACTTACAGCCTCCCTTTCTTTAATTCGAGCTTCTCTTAAACGAGCTTCAGTTTCTGCAACTTCTGAAGCAGGGATGTGGTAACCATGATCAATTTGGAAACTTCTCCAAATCATAGTAATGAAGATACCTGCTAAACAGATAAGTGCTGGAACAATAGATTCGAAGATTAAGAAGAAACCACCAATAGTCATAAATATACCCATCCAGAATCCTACTGGAGTATTGTTTGGCATATGAATATCTTTGTAGTTATGGTTGTCTAAATAATGACGACCATGTTCCTTCATATCAACGAATGTATCGTAGTCATTCCAATCAGGAGTGATAGCAAAGTTGTATTTAGGTGGAATAGCTGATGCTGTAGACCACTCTAAAGTACGACCAAGTCCATCCCAGTTATCTCCAGTAGCTTCACGTGGAGCTTTGATATGACTATAAACGATACTTGCAACTAGGAATAAGAATCCAATTGCCATCAATACTGCACCGATAGTTGAGATGAAGTTTAGTAACCACCAACCATCAGAAGGCATGTAAGTGTATAGACGACGTGGCATACCATCTAAACCTAGAATGAATTGTGGTAAGAAACAAACGTTAAATCCAATCATGAAGAACCAGAAGCACCATTTGTTTAATGTTTCATTTAACTTGTAGCCCATCATTTTTGGATACCAGAAGATTAAACCAGCTAAGCAGGCAAATACTACACCAGTAACCAATGTATAGTGGAAGTGAGCTACTAAGAAATAAGTATTGTGATATTGATAGTCAGCTGATGCCATTGCAAGCATTACGCCAGTAACCCCACCTAATAAGAAGTTAGGGATGAATGCTAATGAGAATAGCATTGGTGACTCAAATGTAATTCTACCTTTATATAATGTGAGCAACCAGTTAAATAGTTTAACTCCGGTTGGAACACCGATTAACATTGTTGAGATAGAGAAGAATGAGTTAATTAACGCACCATTACCCATAGTGAAGAAATGGTGAACCCAAACTAAGAAACTTAAGAATGCGATACCTGCAGTTGCCCAAATCATACTTTGATGACCGAATAAACGTTTACGGGCAAAAGTAGGGATGATTTCTGAGTACATACCGAATGCTGGCAAAATAACGATATAAACTTCAGGGTGCCCCCATACCCAGAAGAAGTTTGCCCAAAGCATTGGCATACCGCCATTTGCTACAGTGAAGAACTGAGTTCCAAAAATTCTATCAGCAGTCATTAAAGCAAGTGCTACAGTGAACACTGGGAATGCTAATATAACGATTAATGTTGTAATGAATGTTGTTACACTGAACATTGGCATTTGCATAAACTTCATTGTTGGCGTTTTACATCTTAGAATCGTAACAAAGAAGTTGATACCAGTCATTAACGATCCGATACCAGATATTTGAATTGCAATTAAATAATAGTTAACACCTGGACCTGGACTGAATTCACCAGCAAGTGGTGCGTAGTTAGTCCAACCAGCAGCTGGTGATCCACCTACAATAAATGATAGGTTGAATAAAATCATACCAGCGAAGAATAGCCAGAAACTAACGTTATTCATTACAGGGAAGGCAACATCGCGTGCACCAAGTTGTAATGGAATAACAACATTCCATAAACCAAAGATAAATGGCATAGCCATAAATATAATCATAATTACGCCGTGCGTAGTAAATACTTCATTATAGTGGTTTGCTTCCAAGAATTTGTTATCTGGAATTGTTAATTGAGTACGTAACATTAACGCATCGATACCACCACGAACGAACATTAATACGGCAGAAATTAAATACATGATACCGATTTTTTTATGGTCTACGGATGTGAACCATTCTTTATATAGATATTTCCATAATTTGAAATAAGATATAACTGCTATAAGGCCGATGACTAAGAATGGCGCAGCAATTTGTGCTGAGATAATCATCCAATTTCCTTTAACTAGTAGTTGATCCCATGGAAAATTCATTAATGTCCACCTCCATGATCATCGTGTTCTTTTTTGTGAAGTTTAGACGCATTTTCGTCTTTTGCTCCCTTAGAAATTTTTTCCATTTCTTTAGAGTTATGATCCTCTTCTTTTTTGAACTCATTATCGTATTTTTCATTGTTGCCGAGGATCATAGGTTTCATACCATGACGTTCATAGTTAGGGTTTGTTATATGAACCTTACGAGCAGGTTTGATTGGTTTATCTTTTACATCTTTGTATAAATCCTCTTCAGCTGTGAAGTTAGGATCTTTTTGTTCAAAGTTGTAACGTTTGTAAGCGTAGAAGATATACTCTGGATCAGCCGCAGGGTCAACAAACGCCATATGAGTACCACTGAATGTTAATTCTTTGTTAGAAGTGCTTGGTAAGAGTTGCTTATCAAAAGTATCTTGACTTAAAGTTTTCTTACCTTTAGCTTCTTTTACCCACTTATCAAAATCATTTTGACTTACAGAGTGAACTTTAAATGTTTGACGAGAGAATCCCTCACCATTGAAGTTTGAGTTACGACCTCTGAAAGTACCTAATTGATCAGCTGTTAAAGTCCAATTCATAGTCATACCAGTCATGGCATATTTCTGACCACCTAATTGTGGAATCCAGAAGCTTGTCATTGTATCCATAGATTGAAGCTTGAATACAACTGGTCGATCTTTAGGAATTGTTAATGTGTTAACAGTTTCAATATGTTGATCAGGGTAGGCAAAGAACCATTTATAGCCAGCACTTACTGCATAAACGACAAGTGGATCTTTGTCTTTTTCTGGTGGTTTTTCATAATCGTATAAAGTTTTAACTGTAGGAATAGCTAAAGCAATTACGATTAAAATAGGTACCACAAACCAAATTGTTTCAATTAAAGAATTGTGGTGCATCTTACCAGATTCGCTATTCTTTTTGTAGCTATATTTAAAAATAAAAATAGCGAACATGGAAAGCACTACAGCAACAATAACAAGCATGAAGATTATTGAATAGATAATCAAGAATTTCTGACTGCTTGCTACTGGCCCTTTTGCATTAAAAACTTCTATATTTGAACAACCACTAAGTAAAATTAGTGTGCCAAATAATAGAAGCAAAGACTTAAATTTTGACACTTTTTTTGACCTCCTAATACTACAAATGTAGGGCTTACCAATAATTTTAGTTTATTACACAATATTTACAAGAGTATGTTCAAAAAAAATTATTTATTAATATAATTGAGGTCTGTTAGTCCTAGATATGACGGGGTTTGTAAGATTTGTTAAAATTATGTGTACATTTTGTGAAAATAGACAAATTTAGCAAAATTACATGTAATACGACACATTATTGATAAATCTTATCAATTAGATACAAAAAAGGAATATTACTTATAGAAAAATATAATCTTATATAGAAAGAATTAAGTAGAAGAATATGTCTATAAGATGTATCTGATTTTAGGTAGGCTAATAGTTGGATATATCGTTTTAGTTTATTGATTGAATGTTCTCTTAACTGATGCATAGCCATATGAAATAATTTCTAATTACAAAAATAAACGCTTATACAATTCATTTTTGTATAAACGTTCTCGTAATTTATATTTCATTAAAATGTATAATAGGTAGAAATTAAACAAAGATTATGTGTGATTAAGAGGAGAGGTTCATTTTACTTCAATATTTCTTATAGAAGTTTTTTCAGCACCATCAGAATCGGTAACTTGGTATTTCACTTTATACTTACCTGCTTTGGATGTATCAACTTGACCATCAATTTTGATTTTATGAGTAAGATCGCCGTCTTCTTTATCGTAAGCACTTATGCCTTTAAGTAAATTATATTCTTGTCCTTTTTCAATAACGATATCGTTAACACCTTTTAATTGAGGTTCAGTATTAGTAGTGGCTTCTGCATTTAAATTGGGTGTCACTAATGTAGCTGAAACTCCAAGTGCTGATAATGACTGTAGTAATTTGTTCATAACTTAACCTCCGTCTATTGAATCATCTATAATTTAAGTTTAATATACCCTATTTTTATTTTGCCGACATCATACTATGGTCTTAATATAACTTAATCAACATAAAAATTAAATCCTTTTTATGAAAATTTGATAAAGATTATGTAAATTGTGAATTGTTTGAAAACATTTACTGAAATTGAATTCGAAGTTTAGTGCTCAATTAATAAGTATTGTGAATTAGACGAAAATTCGTTGTTATATTTAAATGATTGATAAAGAAAAAATAGAATAAAATCAACTCATAAACTTATGTTCAACTCATTTATGGTTTGGAAGTAATACAGAAAAAGTCCATGACTACGTATTCATGTCACGGGCTTTTTCACTGATATTATTTTGTTAAGCCACGTCTTAATTTCTCTGCAAGAAGGGTGTTATTAAGTACCATTGTAATAGTTAAAGGACCAACACCACCTGGTACCGGAGTAATTGCACTAGCTATTTCTTTTACTTCATCATATGCTACATCTCCTTTTAATTTACCATTTTCATCAGGTGTATTACCAACATCTATAATTACTGCGCCTTCTTTAACATTTTCTTTAGTAACTAAACCAGGTTGTCCTACTGCGCTAACAATCACATCTGCTTGTTTTAAGTGTGCATTCATATTTTTTGTACGTGAATGTAAAATCGTAACAGTTGCGTTAGCTTGCAACAATAACTTTGAAACAGGTTGGCCAACAATATGACTACGACCAATAACAACTGCATTTTTCCCTTCTAAATTAATATCTGCGTGTTTTAAAATTTCCATAATACCTAGGGGTGTACATGGTACAAAGGTTTGCTCATCAATATACAATTTTCCAATATTTATTGGATGGAAACCATCTACATCTTTGTTCGGATTGATAGTTTCAAGTACTTTTTGTTCGCTTACCTGTTTAGGTAATGGCACTTGAACTAAAATACCACTAACAGTATCGTCATTGTTTAATCGATTAAGTTCGCTTAAAACTTCTTCTTCTGACGTGGATTCGTCTAAGTGAACAATTTCAGATATCATTCCAATTTTTTCTGCTGCTTTTTTCTTTGATTTTACATAACTTTGGCTTGCACCATCATTACCAACTAGTATGACTGATAATTTTGGAGTAAAACCATGTTCTTTTAATTCATTGACTTGATTTTTAAGTCTCTGTCTATATTCTTTTGCTATTTGCTTACCATCTAAAATTTTAGCAACCACCTTAAATTCCTCCTAATTGTTAATTAATATCTTAACTTTAACATTAATCAAAAAGAAAATGATAGTCAAAATACGTAAATTAATATTTAAATAAGTGTTAAAGTTCGATTTTTGATTGAAAAATACCGAATGGATTGTTATGCTATATGTGTAATATACAACTATTCCTAATAACAATCCAAAAGTTTCGAAAGGGTGTACAAAGTGAAAGTAGCAGTCATTATGGGCAGTTCCTCAGATTGGAAAATTATGAAAGAAAGTTGTTCGATGCTTGAAGAATTTGAAATACCGTACGAAAAGAAAGTCGTTTCAGCTCATCGTACGCCTCAAATGATGTTCAATTTCGCTCGTCAAGCACGTCAAAATGGTTTTGATATCATCATTGCCGGTGCAGGGGGAGCAGCACACTTACCTGGAATGGTAGCTTCCATGACAACATTGCCTGTGATTGGTGTACCAATCGAATCTAAAAGTCTAAAAGGTTTAGATTCATTACTATCTATCGTCCAAATGCCTGGTGGTATACCAGTTGCAACCACAGCAATTGGAAAATCAGGTGCTAAAAATGCTGGGATATTAGCGGCAAGAATGTTAGGAATAACAAATGAATCAGTTCAAAATAATTTGGAAAATTATGAAAAATCTTTAGTCGCAAAAGTGGAGGAAATGCAAAATGAACTTCAGTAAACTTAAATTTGGCGCGACAATAGGAATCATTGGCGGAGGGCAGTTAGGAAAAATGATGGCTCAGTCGGCTCAAAAAATGGGTTATAAGGTGATTGTCTTAGATCCTAATGAAAGTTGCCCATGTCGCTATGTCGCACATCAGTTTATTCATGCAAATTATGATGATGAGCAAGCCTTAAATCAGTTAGGTGAAAATTCTGATGTTGTTACTTACGAGTTTGAAAATATTTCGTCTGAACAATTAAAAAAACTCACTCAGTTATATCATATTCCTCAAGGTTACCAAGCTATTGAACTATTACAAGATAGGCTAACCGAGAAGCAAACATTACTAGAAGCAAATACTCAAATTGTTCCCTTTATACAAATTCAAACAAATCAAGACTTATTAAAAGCCATAGACAAATTAGGCTTTCCGTTCATAGTGAAAACACGTTTTGGTGGATATGATGGTAAAGGACAAATTTTGGTAAGAGATGATTCGGAATTAGACGAAGCATACCTGTTAGTTGAGAAGCAAGAATGTGTTGCTGAACAATATCTCGATATTAAAAAGGAAGTATCTCTTACAGTAACAATTGGAAATGAACAACAAACAACATACTTTCCTCTTCAAGAAAATGAGCATCAAAATCAAATATTATTTAAAACAGTCGTTCCGGCAAGAACTGATAAAGAATATGAAGCACGTAAGGAAGTTGAGAAAATCACTCGCGCAATACATTTTGTTGGAACCTTTACAGTAGAATTCTTTATTGATAAAGAAGATAACTTATATGTAAATGAAATTGCGCCTAGACCACATAATTCTGGACACTATTCTATAGAAGCTTGTGATTACTCACAGTTTGATACACATATTCTAGCCATAACTGGTCAAAAACTTCCGCAAGCTATTGAATTATTAAAGCCAACAGTAATGATGAATTTATTAGGTCGGGATTTGGATTTGCTTGAAAATGAATTTAGCAGACACCCAGATTGGCATATTCACATTTACGGTAAGAAAGAAAGAAAACCTGATAGAAAAATGGGACATATGACTTTACTGACGGATGATGTCAATCAAACAGAACAATATATGTTAATGAAATTTGAAGGGAGAGACAAGTAAGTGTCATTGTTATATGAAGGTAAAGCTAAAAGAGTATTCACGACAAATATTGATGGTCAATTACGAGTTGAATATAAAGATGAAGTAACAGCAGGAAACGGTGCAAAAAAAGATACTATGATTGGCAAGGGTAAGTTAAATAATCAAATTACTTCTATTATATTTGATTATTTAACTCATAATCATATTGACAATCACTTTATTAAACAACTATCACAAACAGAACAACTCGTCCAACAAGTTGATATTATACCTTTAGAAGTAGTTGTTAGAAACATTGCCACTGGTTCGATAACAAAGCGTCTTGGTTTTAAAAAAGGGCATAAATTTGAAGAACCTTTAGTAGAATTCTTCTACAAAAAAGATGAACTTAATGATCCGCTTATTACTGATGACCATGTAAAATTACTCGGAATAGCGAACGATGAAGAAATAACACAACTTAAACAAATGGCTAAAGACATTAACCAAGTATTAATTCAATTGATGAATGAAATGAGTTTGAGACTCGTAGATTTTAAGGTTGAATTTGGTAAAACCAATGGTGGAAAAATTTTACTTGCAGATGAAATCTCTCCTGACACTTGTAGAATATGGGATAAAAATACGGATACTAACTTTGATAAAGACGTATATAGAAACAACACTGGCTCGCTGATTGAAACTTATCAAACATTTTTAAATAAATTGGAGGATCTTAAATAATGAAAACGATTGAACTACATATCACTTTACAACCACAGGTTTTAGATACACAAGGACAAGCTTTAAACCGAGCAGTTCACGATCTTGGTTATGAACAAGTGAATGACATTCGAGTAGGTAAAGTTTTGTATATGACAGTTAATGAACCAACTGACGAAGCTGTTGATAATATTATTACGACACTAAGTGAAAAGTTATTTGCCAATACAGTCATTGAAGAATATAGCTATAAAGTTATTGATGAAAAGGAGCAAGCATAATATGAAATTTGCAGTTCTTGTGTTCCCTGGTTCAAACTGCGATAGAGACATGTATAATGCAGCTATTAAATCAGGTGTTGATGCAGCATATGTCGATTATCGTGAAACGACTTTAGATGGTTTTGATGGGGTTTTAATACCTGGTGGTTTTTCATTTGGTGATTATTTGAGATCAGGAGCTATGGCAAGTGTTGCTCCGATTATTAAAGAAGTTAAGCGATTTGCGAAAGAAGGTAAGCCTGTTTTAGGAGTATGTAATGGGTTTCAAATTTTAACTGAGATTGGATTGTTACCAGGCGCATTACTTCATAATGACTCACATTTATTTATTAGTAGAAACGAAAATTTAAAAATTACTAATAATCAAACACCTTTTACGCATTTATATATGAAAAATGAGAATGTTGTTTATCCTGTAGCACACGGTGAAGGTCATTATTATTGTACTGATGAAATATATCGTGAACTCAACGACAACAATCAAATTATCCTTAAATATACGAATAACCCTAATGGCTCTTATGAAGATATTGCAGGAATAGTTAATAAAGAGGGTAACGTTTGTGGGATGATGCCACATCCTGAACGTGCACTTGAAACATTGTTAGGAACAAATAGCGGTGTGAAATTGTTTGAATCAATGGTGAAAAGTTGGAGGGAACAAAATGTCTAAATTTATCGAACCAAGTAATGAAGAGATTAAACTTGAAAAACTTTATCAAGATATGGGATTAAGTGATAAAGAATATGACAAAGTGGTTGAAATTCTTGGTAGAGAACCCAACTTCACAGAAGTAGGAATTTTCTCAGTGATGTGGAGCGAACATTGCTCATATAAACATTCTAAACCATTTTTAAAACAATTTCCTACGACAGGAGAGCACGTATTAATGGGACCAGGAGAAGGTGCAGGTGTTGTAGATATAGGCGATAATCAAGCCGTAGTATTTAAAGTCGAGTCTCACAATCATCCATCTGCAATTGAACCTTATCAGGGTGCGGCAACTGGAGTTGGAGGTATTATTAGAGATATTGTTTCAATTGGTGCTCGTCCAATTAATTTACTAAATAGTCTTCGTTTTGGTGAGTTAACTGTAAAACAAAATCAACGATTACTTAAAGGTGTTGTAAGTGGTATTGGTGGATACGGCAACTGTATTGGCATTCCTACTACAGCTGGTGAGATTGAATTTGATGAACGCTATGATGGTAATCCATTAGTCAATGCTATGTGTGTAGGAATCATTGATCATGATATGGTCCAAAAAGGAACAGCTAAGGGTGTTGGTAATTCCGTTATATATGTAGGTTTAAAAACTGGGCGTGACGGTATTCATGGTGCAACATTTGCATCTGAAGAACTAACTGAGGAAAGTGAAAGTAAAAGACCTTCAGTACAAATTGGTGATCCATTTGTAGGCAAAAAGCTCATGGAAGCAACATTAGAAGCAATTACCTTTGATGAACTAGTAGGTATACAAGATATGGGAGCAGCTGGTTTAACTTCATCTTCATCTGAAATGGCAGCTAAAGGTGGTAGTGGTTTACATTTAAGACTTGATCAAGTTCCAACAAGAGAACCAGGAATTTCCCCATATGAAATGATGCTTTCTGAAACACAAGAAAGAATGCTGTTAGTTGTAGAAAAAGGTACAGAACAAAAGTTTTTAGATTTATTCAATAAACACGAACTAGATAGTGCAGTAATAGGCGAAGTAACAGACACTGACAGATTCGTGCTTACATACGATGATGAAGTGTATGCAGACATTCCTGTGCAACCTCTTGCTGATGAAGCACCAGTGTATATTTTAGAAGGGGAAGAAAAGGAATACAATACATCTAAAAATGATTACAGCGATATAGATGTACATGATACATTTATCAAGTTATTACAACACCCAACAATAGCATCTAAACATCACTTATATGAACAATATGATCAACAAGTAGGGGCAAATACAATTATTAAGCCAGGTTTACAAGCTTCAGTTGTGCGCGTAGAAGGAACACAAAAAGCTATTGCTTCAACTATAGATGGTGAAGCACGTTATGTTTTCAACCAACCTTATGAAGGTGGAAAAATGGTTGTTGCTGAAGCCTATCGAAATTTAATTGCAGTCGGGGCGACACCATTAGCTATGACTGATTGTCTAAACTATGGTTCTCCAGAGAAGAAAGAAATCTATCAACAATTAATAGATTCCACTAAAGGGATGTCAGAAGCTTGTAAAGTGCTTCAAACTCCTGTAGTTTCAGGAAATGTTTCATTATATAACGAGACACGTGGAACCTCTATCTTCCCTACACCTGTCGTAGGAATGGTTGGTCTTATTGAAGACGTGAGCTATCTAAAAGAGTTTAAACCTAAAGCAGGAGATAAAATTTATTTAGTTGGTGAAACACGTGATGACTTTGGTGGTAGTCAATTGGAAAAATTGTTGTATGGATCAGTTAATCATGAGTTCGAATCTATTGATTTAAGTGATGAAGTTTCAAAAGGAAAATCAATCAAACAGGCTATTCGTAATGGCATTGCATCTCATGTACAAACGGTTGGTAAGGGAGGCTTATTAGTTACTTTAGCTAAAATTAGTGCCCATTATCATTTAGGGATGCAAGCTCAATTAGATGTGACCAATGCACAATTATTTAGTGAAACTCAAGGACGATATATTGTGATTGTTAAAGAAGGGCAAACGTTGGATATAGATCAAGCTCAAGAAATTGGGCAATTAACTCATCAGCAGTCATTTGATATATCAAACTCAGACGTAAAAATAAAAGAAAACGTTTCAGATATCAAACAAAAATGGGAAGGGGCTATAGTTCAATGTCTAACTACTCAGGATTAAATGAAGAATGTGGCGTTTTCGGTATTTGGAATCATCCTGAAGCAGCACAGTTAACATATATGGGTCTACATAGTTTGCAACACAGAGGTCAAGAGGGTGCAGGTATCGTAGTTTCAAATCACGAAACGCTAAAAGGTGAACGAGGATTAGGCTTATTAACTGAAGCAATTAAAGACGAACATATGTCAAATATAAAAGGTTATCCACATGCGATAGGACATGTTCGTTACGCAACCTCTGGTAATAAAGGCATTGAAAATATCCAACCATTTTTATATCACTTTTATGATATGAGCGTAGGTATATGTCACAACGGTAATTTAATTAATGCTAAATCACTACGTCAAAATTTAGAAGAACAAGGTGCGATTTTCCATTCTTCTTCTGACACTGAGGTCATTATGCACTTAATTCGTCGTAGTAAGGCGCCGACATTTGAAGAAGCATTGAAAGAGAGTTTGCGACTCATTAAGGGTGGATTTACTTTTGCAATCCTAACAAAAGATGCATTGTATGGTGCAGTAGATCCTAATGCTATTCGACCATTAGTAGTTGGAAAAATGGAGAACGGTGCTTATATTTTAGCAAGTGAAACATGCGCGATTGATGTTTTAGGTGCTGAATTTGTACAAGATATCCATGCAGGTGAGTATGTAGTTATTACGGATGAAGGTATAGAAGTTAAGACATACACAAGACAAACGACAACTGCAATATCAGCTATGGAATATATTTATTTTGCGAGACCTGATTCAACGATTGCTGGAAAAAATGTTCATGCAGTACGAAAAGCATCAGGTAAACGTTTAGCACAGGAAAACCCAGCAAAAGCAGATATGGTAATAGGCGTACCTAATTCATCATTATCTGCAGCAAGTGGCTATGCTGAAGAAATAGGACTGCCATATGAAATGGGACTAGTTAAAAATCAATATGTTGCTCGAACTTTTATACAACCTACTCAGGAATTAAGAGAGCAAGGTGTACGTGTGAAACTGTCGGCTGTTAAGGATATTGTTGATGGTAAAGATATCGTACTTGTAGATGATTCGATTGTTCGAGGTACAACGATTAAACGCATAGTTAAAATGCTTAAGGATTCAGGAGCTAACCGTATTCACGTAAGAATTGCTTCTCCCGAATTTATGTTCCCTAGTTTTTATGGTATTGACGTATCTACAACAGCTGAACTCATCTCAGCAAGTAAGTCTCCAGAGGAAATTAAAAATCATATTGGTGCAGATTCTCTTGCTTATTTAAGTGTTGATGGCTTAATCGAGTCTATAGGACTTGATTATGATGCGCCATATCATGGCTTGTGTGTAGAAAGTTTTACAGGTGATTATCCAGCAGGACTTTACGATTATGAAAAAAATTATAAAAAGCATTTAAGTGAACGTCAAAAATCATATATAGCTAATAATAAACATTATTTTGATAGTGAGGGAAATTTGCATGTCTAAAGCATATGAGGAATCTGGTGTAAATATTCAAGCAGGATATGAAGCAGTTGAGAGAATAACAAGTCATGTTGAACGTACATTGCGTAAAGAAGTATTAGGTGGTTTAGGTGGATTTGGTGCAACATTTGATTTGTCCCAATTAAATATGAAAGCGCCAGTTCTGGTATCAGGTACTGACGGTGTGGGTACAAAGTTAAAATTAGCAATTGACTATGGAAAGCATGACACAATTGGTATTGATGCTGTCGCAATGTGTGTAAATGATATTTTAACAACAGGTGCTGAGCCTTTATACTTTTTAGACTATATTGCCACGAATAAAGTAGTGCCAAGTACCATAGAGCAAATCGTTAAAGGTATAAGTGACGGCTGTGAACAAACCAATACGGCACTTATAGGCGGTGAAACTGCTGAAATGGGAGAAATGTATCATGAAGGTGAATATGATATTGCTGGTTTTGCAGTAGGTGCGGTAGAAAAAGAGAACTATATTGATGGTTCAAATGTTGAAGAAGGACAAGCAATTATTGGTTTAGCTTCAAATGGTATTCATTCAAATGGTTATAGTCTAGTCAGAAAAATGATAAAAGAGTCAGGAGTTCAATTACATGATCAATTTAATGGTCAAACCTTTTTAGAAACCTTCCTTGCACCCACAAAATTGTATGTAAAGCCTATTCTTGAATTAAAGGAACATGTTGATATCAAAGCGATGAGCCATATTACCGGTGGAGGTTTTTATGAAAATATTCCGCGTGCCCTTCCTAAAGGTTTATCAGCAAAAATAGATACACAATCATTCCCAACGTTAGAAGTCTTCAATTGGCTACAAAAACAGGGCAACATTTCAACGAAAGAAATGTATAACATATTTAATATGGGTATTGGATATACAATTATTGTTGACAAAAAAGATGTTCAAACAACATTAACAACGTTACGTGCAATGGATACAACTGCATATGAAATTGGTGAAATTATAAAAGATGATGATACACCTATTCATTTGTTGGAGGTAGAATAGTGACTAATATCGCGATTTTTGCCTCAGGATCAGGTAGTAACTTTGAAAATATCGTAAAACATATCCAATCAGGGCAATTATCTGGTATCAATGTAACGGCATTGTATACAGATAATGAAGGGGTACCCTGTATTGATAGAGCTAAAAATTTAAATATTCCAATTCATATTAACAAGCCAAAAGACTTTTCATCCAAATCTTTATATGAACAGCATCTACTTAAATTATTATCCAGTGAGGAAGTTCAGTGGATTGTATTAGCTGGTTATATGAGATTAATTGGACAAGACTTATTACAAGCTTATGAAGGACGGATATTAAATATACATCCCTCATTATTACCTAAATTCAAAGGTTTAGATGCCATAGGACAAGCGTTAGAAAGTGGAGATACTGTCACTGGATCAACTGTCCATTATGTAGATAGTGGGATGGATACGGGAGAAATTATTGAACAACAGCAATGTGATATAAAACCGGACGATACTAAAGAACAATTAGAAGATAGAGTAAAACATTTAGAATATGAACTTTATCCAAGAGTTATAGCTAAAATCATTAAATAGAGGAGTATCTTATAGAATGAAAAAAGCAATATTAAGCGTTTCTAATAAAAGTGGAATTGTAGAGTTTGCAAAAGCATTAACTAACTTAGACTATGAACTGTATTCTACGGGTGGTACAAAACGTGTATTAGAAGATGCGAATATCAATATTAAGTCCGTGTCAGAATTAACACAATTTCCAGAGATTATGGATGGTCGTGTTAAAACGCTACATCCAGCCGTCCATGGTGGTATTTTAGCTGATCGAGATAAGGAACGTCATTTGGAGCAATTACGAGAACAACATATTGATTTAATTGATATGGTAGTGGTCAACTTATATCCTTTCCAACAGACTGTTGCTCAACCTGATGTAACAGAAACTGATGCAATAGAAAATATTGATATCGGTGGACCTACAATGTTAAGAGCAGCTGCTAAAAACTTTAAACATGTTACAACTATCGTACATCCTTCTGATTACAACGAGGTTATTGAGAGAATTAAAAATCATCAATTGGACGAAGCATATAGAAAATCGCTAATGGTTAAAGTTTTCCAACATACAAATGAATATGATCATGCTATTGTTAACTATTTCAAAGATAATAAAGAAACACTAAGATATGGCGAAAACCCTCAACAATCTGCATATTTTGTTAGAACTTCTGATAGTAAACATACGATTGCTGGTGCAAAACAGTTACATGGTAAACAATTGAGTTTTAATAATATTAAAGACGCAGATGCAGCGCTCAGTTTAGTAAAAAAATTCAATGAGTCAACTGCTGTAGCAGTAAAACATATGAACCCGTGTGGAGTAGGAATTGGACAGTCGATTGAGGAAGCATTTCAACATGCGTATGAAGCGGATAATCAATCAATTTTTGGTGGTATTATAGCATTGAATAGAACAGTAGATGTTAAATTAGCTGAAGCATTACATTCTATCTTTTTAGAAGTAGTTATCGCACCTCAATTTACAGAGGAAGCTTTAAAAATATTGACACAAAAGAAAAATATTCGTTTATTACAAATAGATATGACAATTGATAATGCTGAACAAGAATTTGTTTCCGTTTCAGGTGGTTACTTAGTACAAGATAAAGATAATAAAGATGTGACTCGAAACGACATGACTGTTGCTACCGACACTCAACCTACAGAAGCACAGTGGGAAGCTATGCTGCTAGGTTGGAAAGTTGTAAGTGCCGTTAAAAGTAATGCAGTGATATTGAGTAACAACAAACAAACAGTTGGTATAGGTGCAGGACAAATGAATCGTGTAGGTTCCGCTAAAATTGCAATTGAAAGAGCAATAGAAATTAACGATAATGTTGCGCTTGTTTCAGATGGTTTCTTCCCAATGGGAGACACGGTTGAATATGCGGCCGAACATGGTATTAAGGCAATTATTCAACCAGGTGGTTCAATTAAAGATCAAGATTCCATTGATATGGCTAATAAATACGGCATTACAATGGTTATGACAGGGATGCGTCATTTTAAACATTAATTTTTGAAAAGAAAGGGGTAATCTATTGAAAGTTTTAATAGTTGGAGCTGGTGGACGTGAACATGCATTAGCTTCTAAGATCAATCAATCTTCAATAGTAGATAAGGTTTACGCGATTCCAGGAAATGATGCAATGGTCAATATTGCTGAAGTGCACGGTGAAATTGCTGAATCAGATCATCAAGCTATTTTACATTTTGCTCAGCATAACGCAATTGATTGGGTAATCATTGGCCCTGAACAACCTTTAATAGACGGATTATCTGATTTATTAAGAAATGCAAATATTAAAGTGTTTGGCCCAGGACAAGATGCGGCTCAAATTGAAGGTTCAAAATTATTTGCCAAGCAATTAATGGACAAATATCATATTCCTACAGCAGAATATAAAGAAGTAAGTTCACGTAACGAGGCGTTGCAATATGTTGAAACTTGTGATTTACCAATCGTAATAAAGAAAGACGGTTTAGCAGCAGGTAAAGGGGTTATTATTGCTTTTACAAGAGAAGACGCATTAGAAGGGGTCAAAACAATTTATCAAGAAGAAAAAGGGAAAGTCGTTTTCGAAAGTTATTTAGAAGGAGAAGAGTTTTCTTTAATGACTTTTGTAAATGGAGATTATGCGGTTCCTTTCGACTGTATTGCTCAAGATCATAAGCGAGCATTTGATAATGATCAAGGACCAAATACTGGTGGAATGGGCGCATATTGCCCAGTACCACACATTGATGCATCTGTTCTTGAGCAAACTAATAAGGAGATTGCTCAACCTATTGCTAAAGCTATGGCACAAGAAGGTCATGACTTCTTTGGATTACTATACATTGGTGCAATTTTAACAAAAGATGGACCTAAAGTTATCGAGTTTAATGCACGTTTTGGTGATCCTGAAGCACAAGTATTATTAACACGTTTAGAAAGTGACTTAATGCAACTCATTATCGATTTGGAAAATTGTAAACCTATTCATTTTAACTGGAAAGATGAAGCTGTTGTAGGAGTAATGCTAGCATCTAAAGGATACCCTGGTACATATGAAAAAGGGCATGAAATAAGTGGTTTTAATCTAGATTCTCATTATTATGTGAGTGGATTAAAGAAAGAAGGTCAATGTTTTGTGAATTCTGGCGGACGAGTTATCCTAGCTATAGGGGAAGGTCCAACAGTTGAAAAAGCACAAGCAAACGCATATGAACATGCACGACAAATAAAAAGTGACAATCTTTTTTATCGTAATGATATTGGCAATAAAGCCATTACTAAGTAAAATTGGTTGTTCAATTCGAAATAAAGTCCTTCGTTGATTGGATATGATCAACGAAGGACATTTTTTTATGATTTCTATTTACATTGGAATAAAATGAATATTTACTTTTAATTAAATATTGGGTGTGTAATTATTAGTCTAATTGTCCAAAACGGACATCATGAATACCGGTAATTGGAAGGTATGATGATAAGACAAATGACAAAGTAATGATAATTAATATACAAGCAACAAAGATGATATCTTTATATGAAAATGGAACCCGATAGTAGTATGTTCTTGGACCATCTTTAAAGCCTTTAGACTCCATTGCAACAGAAAGTTGATGTGCACGTCGAATATTTTGACTTAATAAAGGTATGACTAAGTGGTTAAGACGCTTGATTCCTTTATAGTTAGATGCATCTATCATTTGATAACGCATTTTTAGGGAACGTCTTAATTGAACAAGAGAACTTATTATAAGTGGAACCATTCTAATCGCTGCCATAAAAGCATAAGCAAATTTAGGCTTCACCTTTAAATGTTGCATTAAACTATAAAAAATCATTACAATTTGTGAAGTTAGTGCGATTAGTATACCAAACATTGAAACGGTAATTGTTCTCATAGATAGTTGAAGACCTCGTACAATACTTTCTGTACTTATTTGCAAAATACCAAATTTTACAAGCATATGTTCTCCATCACCATATAAAATCATAAATAATGACGACATCAAGGCAAAGAGTGTTGTGACTAATATAAAAATGGCAGTTATTTTAAATTCTGTACCGTTAAATAAAAGTAAGAACATAAACATTAATATAACGATATAAATCATAAAGTCAAAGTTATGGATAAATATAATGAAAAAGAATAATGCGATACCTAAAAGTAACTTAGTAATGATATTTACATCATCAACGAAGGTGTGGCGTTTTTTCCATCTTTCAAACAATGTGTTCACCTTCCATTTCTTTAAGACACCCATATTCCACGCGTAATCGTCTTGTTGGATATCGTTTAATAATTTCTGGATCATGTGTCACCATGATAATTGTTTGACCTTGATTAACGCGTTCTTGAAATAACTTGATAAGTTGAAATGTATTATGACTATCTAGGCCGAATGTTGGCTCATCTAATAAAATAATCTCTGCCTTTGAACTTAATGCCGTTGCAACACTTAAACGACGCTTTTGACCTGTTGATATTTCAAAAGGATGATGATCCTTAACTTGATCTAAATGTAATAATTTTAATAAATCCATAGTTTCATCATTCGCATGCTTAGAATCTAAGTGATTATAATGAATATACACTTCATCATAAACAGAATTCGTAATAAATTGTAATTCAGGATTCTGATATACCAAATACATATGCTTTGCCGCTTGTTTAATTTTAGATAATAATTGGTCACGATAAAACATGTTACCTTCATATTTAATTAGTTGTAACATAGCTTCTAGTAAAGAGGTTTTACCAGCGCCATTTTTACCAGTGATTGTTAACCATTCACCTGAATACAGTTTAAGCTCCTTGGATGAAAAAAGTGTCTTTTTACCTCTAATAATTTGCCCGTCGTCAAAATGAAATAAGAGATTCTTTGTTTGATTAGGTAATGGGATGGGGCGTGGTGCACTCTGCCATGCTCTAGGGTGCCAAACTCCGTATTCAGTTAATAGCGCTTCATAATGATCTAAGATTTGTTCAGGGGTGTCGTCAGCAACAATTTGACCATCATAATTTAATAACAATACGCGGTCAACATGTTGCCAAATATGTTCAACCTTATGCTCAACAATTAAAACTGTTTGATCTTCCCAAAGATTGATTAATTTCTTCCATAAATCTTCAGTTGCTTTTACGTCGAGCATTGCAGTAGGCTCATCTAAAAAAAGTGTCTTTGATTTTTGTAGTATTGTTTCAACAATAGCTAACTTCTGTTTCATACCACCACTTAGATTGTTGACATATGTTTTATGAGTAACATTGAGGTCTACAGACTTTAACGCGTCTTCGATTTCTTGATCCATCTCACTTCTAGGAATATTTCTATTTTCTAAAACAAATGCAAGTTCTTCATATACTTTTGGCATACAAAATTGATTATCTGGATCTTGAAATATAACGCCACTATCATGATCAATATTCAATTCATCATATTTCATCGGAAGTTCAATTAAATTAGGTACTATTCCACTTAATACATTAAGTAATGTGCTTTTACCTGATCCGGAAGGACCGAGTAAAAGCACTTTTTCTTTATTTTTAATCTCAAGATTTAAGTTGTCGAATATTTTCCTATCTCCATTCGGATACTTTAAACGTAAATTTTTAACACGTAACAATTAAAAAATCCCCTTATAGGTTATCGTAATCTTGTTGTGATGCTGGTCTGAAGAATTTAGTTACACCAGTTTTATCTAATGCTTTGACAATCCAGTATGAAACTAAACCAGCTAATACAATTCCGCTAATTGAACGGAAAATGATAAATAGTAGTAAGTTCCATCCAGCAACTTCGTTTAAGTAACCATAGAAGTAATCCACTGGGAAAGAGATTAAAGCAGTTGCTAATCCAGCAAGCATTGCTACAGCAGCAGAACGTGATTTATATTTAAAAATAGCAAATATAATTTCACAAGCCAGTCCCTGTAATATCGCATATATGATAGTAGGTATATCAAATTTTCCCATGACAATCGTTTCACCAGCTCCAGCTGCGATTTCTGCTAATAATGCTATACCTGGCTTAGGAATGATTAAGTAACAAACGACTGCTGCCATAAACCATACACCATATGTAAGTTGTTCTAAGTGAATACCCGCAACTTGTACAATATTGTAAACAAACCACCATAAGTTATAAATGATGGCAAATACTACTGAAATTAAAACTGTCACAAGAATTTCAGATAGTTTTAAACCTTTTGACATAAAAACATCCTCCTAAAAAACGCACAACCATCTCTAGGAAAGTTGTGCGTCAGAAGCAACATCTAATCATAATTCATTAGATGTATAACAACACTTTCCTACGCTAGTAACTAGCTAGATCAGGTTCGAAGGGTTTGAGGTTGGCCTCATCTCAGTAAAGAATACACCCCTAGTGCGTTCAATTATTTAATTAACTTAAATGTATGATTTTTATCATATATTGTCAAGGTTCTTTCAAGTATAGTTATTTAAACAAGAAATATATTTACTATTTTAGAGATGAATTGCAATAAATGTGTATCATGATGAAGTTTATAGAATTAACGATTTAAATTTTTCTAACAAATCTTTAATTTGATGTTAAAAATAGCTAAATAAAAAAGATTAGTATAGTTTTAAGTGAATTAAATTAAAAAATAACCAATTGTTTGTGTTATTACACAATGAGGAGTAAAATACAGTTGAAAGCGATATCATATAAATTTTCAAACTTTTATTTAATTGGAGTGATGTTTCTATGTATTATACAAATAGTAATTACGAAGCGTTTGCTCGACCTAAAAAACCTGAAAATGTTGATAGTAAATCAGCCTATTTAATAGGGTCTGGATTAGCTTCTTTAGCTGCAGCATGTTTTTTAATTAGAGATGGACAAATGAGAGGCGAAAATATCCATATTTTAGAAGAGTTAGATATCTCAGGGGGAAGTTTGGACGGTATTAATATGGAGCATCATGGCTTTGTCGTACGTGGTGGTAGAGAAATGGAAAATCATTTTGAATGTTTATGGGATTTATTTAGAAGTATTCCATCATTAGAACAACCTGATGCATCCGTGTTAGACGAATTTTATTGGTTGAATAAGGAAGATCCTAACTATTCTAAATGCAGAGCCATTAATAGTGGTGGTAAACGCATTGATACTGATGGCGATTTTACATTGTCTAAAAAAGCTATTAAAGAAATTTTAAGTTTATGTATGAAAAAAGAAGAAGATTTAGAAGATGTTAAAATTTCCGAGGTTTTCACTGAAGATTTTTTAAATTCTAATTTTTGGTTATATTGGAAAACAATGTTTGCTTTCGAACCCTGGCATTCAGCAATGGAAATGCGTCGATATCTTATGCGTTTTGTTCACCATATTGGTGGTTTGGCAGATTTTAGTGCTTTAAAATTCACTAAATATAACCAATATGAATCTTTAGTATTACCAATGGTAGAATATCTAAAATCACATAACGTGAACTTTGAATTTGGAGTACAAGTGAATAATATTTTAGTTGATGCAACATCATCTACTAAAATTGCTAGAGAAATCATTTTAACTAGAGATGATAAAGAAGAATCTATCCCGTTAACAGTTAATGACTTGGTATTTGTTACTAACGGAAGTATTACTGAAAGTTCAACCTATGGTGATAACGACCACCCTGCTCCTATAACACATTCTTTAGGTGGCAGTTGGACACTATGGAAAAACTTAGCTAATCAAAGTCCAGAATTTGGAAGACCTGAGAAATTCTGTGATCATATTCCTGATAAAAGTTGGCTCGTATCTGCAACCACAACAACTAATAATAAAAAAGTGATTTCTTATATTGAAAAATTAAGTAAACGTGATGTGTTATCTGGACGTACCGTTACTGGGGGTATTGTAACGGTAGCAGATTCAAGTTGGCAACTTAGTTTTACAGTCAATCGTCAACAACAATTTAAGGAGCAACCTAAAAATCAGGTAAGTGTATGGATTTACGCATTATACTCTGACGAAAAAGGAGACTTCATTAAAAAGCCAATCACGGAATGTACTGGTAGTGAAATCTGTCAAGAATGGTTATATCATATGGGTGTTCCACAAGAGGAAATTGTTGAATTAGCTCAATCGGAATGTAACACGATTCCTGTTTATATGCCGTATATAACTGCATATTTCATGCCTAGAGCATACAAAGATCGACCGTTAGTAGTACCGAATGGCTCTAAAAACTTAGCATTTATTGGAAACTTTGCAGAAACAGAACGAGATACGGTATTCACTACAGAATATTCAGTTAGAACAGCTATGGAAGCTGTTTATCAATTATTGGATGTTGATAGAGGTGTACCTGAAGTTTATGCTTCTGAATTTGATGCACGCGTACTGATGGATGCATTTTATGAATTAAATGATCGTAGATCTTTACATGAACTTGTCAATAAAAACTTTATCAAACGATCAGTATTAAATACAGTGTTGAAGAAAATACGTGGTACTTTTATTGAAGAATTGTTACGTAAACATAAATTACTATAGTGCAATTAAGTGATAAATATAACTGTCCTACAAGATATAGGATTTTGGCGACAGTTTTTATTTATAAATGATATTAGTCATGATTTAAGAACTATGATGCAAATCTTTCGAAAAAGTAGTCGTAAAATGGTTATGTTATTTCTTTAGAATAAATAAGTGTTCTAAAGAAATTTACATAAATGTTAACTATGAAATAAAAAAGGTTAAATAATAACGTAGATTTGTATTAAAAGATAATATTATAATGATAATCATAGATGAACGCCTTATGTATTATTACGAAAAAAAGACAATTTCTATCAAAAATTTTAATAGAAATTGTCTTTTTATATTACTTATGAACTCAATGATTCAACGATTTAAATGCTAACAAATCTTTTTATTACCTAGCATAACCACTTATATCATTAATAAAATTAATCTAGTGTATCTTGAATATCTTTCTTAGTTTGTTCGATATCATCTGTTTTTTCTTCGTTTTGTTCTTTAAGCTTTTCTTCTACTTCTTTGGCTTTTTCTGCTGATTTTTTTTCGAATTCTTTATTTGTCATAAAAATTCACCTCTTTAATAGGATTTCTGTTTACACAAATGGTTTACCCCGTTATTCTATTAATAAACGTTTGTAGGTCTATAGATGTATTTCATGATATTTTAAAGACAATTAAACAATCTTCATATATAATAATTTTGAGGTGAACAGTATGTCTTTTCTTAGGAAACACACCGAAATTATATTTAGTTATATTATCGGTATCGTTTCACTTTTTACAGGTCTCATTATTTTTATTAACTTACCTTTAATCAAACAATTTAAAGGTGACAAAAAGGTTGATACGCATGTGCATAACGTATGGGAATTCCTAAATGCCTTTTTTGCCGAGATTATAAAAGTGATGAGCAAATTTATTGGTGGCTTTCCAATTACAAGTGCCATAGTAATCATCGTATTTGGTATTTTAGTAATGTTGTTAGGTCACACTTTATTTAGAACTATTAAATACGATTATGACATTTCAATTTTCTTTTTAGTTATTGGCATTATGTACTTTATCATTACATTATTGCTAATGACACAAGTGTATGGCTTTTTTGCAATCGTCTTTATTATTCCTTTTACAGTTCATATTGGTTACATAGTTTATAAAGATGAGTTGAACCAAGACAATCGTAAGAACCATTATATGTGGATTATTGTAACTTATGGAATGAGCTATCTTATTACCCAAATTTCGCTATATGGACGTATTGACGCAAATGAAATTGAATCAATTGATATTTTAAGTGTGAATACTTTCTTCATTATTATGTGGTTATTAGGTCAGATGGCTATATGGAATTTCTTATTCTTAAGACGTTCATTACCACTTACTAAAGAAGAGTTAGGCGAAGAGGAACCTGAACTTTCAAGAACTAATAAAGGCAATGTATCTAATCAAACTAAAGTTCACTTAAAACAACTACAAGATAAGACAACCGAGTATGCACGTAAGACCAGAAGAAGTGTTGATTTAGATAAAATTAGAGCCAAAAGGGACAAGTTTAAGCAAAAAATTAACAGCATAGTAGATATACAAGAGGACGATATTCCAAATTGGATGAAAAAACCTAAATGGGTTAAACCTATGTATGTTCAATTGTTTTGTGGTGTAATTATTCTGTTTTTTGCTTTTCTAGAATTTAATAATAGAAATGCATTATTCTTAACTGGTGAATGGGAGTTATCACAAACGCAATATGTAGTTGAGTGGGTAACGTTATTGTTGCTACTTTTCATTATTATTATTTATATTGCAACTACATTAACTTATTATTTAAGGGATAAATATTATTATTTACAACTCTTTATGGGCAGTATTTTATTCTTTAAATTTCTTACAGAATTTATCAATATTATGGTACATGGATTATTATTATCAATTTTCATTACGCCAATCTTGTTATTAATGCTTATTGCAATGATTGTTGCTTATTCTTTACAGTTGAGAGAAAAATAAATGGGTTAAATTTGATTTATAAACATTAATCATTGGTAAAAATACTTAACTTTTCAAATAAATGATTGTATTTATCTAGCTTTATATTCAATGAACAGTAAGAAATATTCACAGAAAAGTTTCTATGTGAGCAATACATTTCATGGGTGGGATAGTGAATTCAGAATGAATTTCGTCCCACTCTTTTTTTGTGTGATTCCCTAAAGTTATTTGTTAAAATGATGATGAAATTATATGGTGTTAACTGGATTTACGAAACAAAATTATCATAACTAACAGTGATAAAAATTAAGAGAGGTATTCATTTATGAAACTTGCTACGCTAAATAAAGGCAAAGAAACAAAGTATTTAAACCACTATCCATTAATAGATGAAGAAGATTTATTTGAACATGATCATCTTAAAGAAGGTGATTTGATAACGCTGGTGACAGAGCAACAACAATATATAGCTACTGGATATATTGGAAGACAACATAAAGGATTAGGGTGGGTATTGAGTTATAATCAAAATGAAGAGATTAACACTTTGTTTTTTAGACGTTTATTTGAAGCTGCATTAAAAGAGCGACAATACTATTTCAATATAGAAGGTACAAACGCATTTAGATTATTTAATGCTGAAGGTGACGGTGTAGGTGGTCTGACAATTGATAATTATAACGGACATCTTTTAATTCAATGGTATTCGAAAGGGATATATAAATTTAGATTTCCTATCTTAGAAGCAATCAAAGAAGTATATGAATACACTTCAATTTTTGAGAAAATGCGTTTTAAAGGTTCTTCCTACACTGGTGGCTTTGTAGAAGGTAATGCGCCTGAATTTCCTATCGTTATAGAAGAAAATTTTACTTTTTATAACGTAGACCTAAATGATGGTCTTATGACTGGTATATTTTTAGATCAAAAAGAAGTTAGAAAAAAATTAAGAGATCAGTTTTCAGAAAGAAGACATGTACTTAACTTATTCAGTTACACTGGAGCGTTTTCAGTAATAGCAGCTGAAAATGCAAACTCAACAACAAGTGTAGACTTAGCAAATCGCTCTAGAGGGCTAACTGAAGAAAATTTTGGTTTAAATGGTATCAACCCTAAATCTCAATATATTTATGTTATGGATACGTTTGATTTTTATAATTATGCAGGACGACATGGGCATCAATACGATACAATTGTTATTGATCCACCTAGCTTTGCGAGAAATAAGAAAAAAACTTTTTCAGTTCAAAAAGATTATAATTTATTAATTGAAGGAGCCCTTAACATTTTATCGCCTGGAGGTACTTTACTATTATGTACCAATTCAAGTGCATTTTCTCTTAAGGCATTTAAAAATGTAATAAAGAAAACACTAGCCCAAAATAATATTGAATATGAAATAAATGAAGTAATGGGGTTACCTAAAGATTTTAAAACTCATCCTCACTACAAACCTTCAAAATATTTAAAAGCAGTATTTGTAACAATAAGAAATTAATTTTCTATAAATATGGGTATAAATCACTGTTAAAGTATTATTTGAAAGGATGTCATTAAATGGGAATTAGAAGTAAACTAACTAATAATATTACAAATAAAGTAGGGAACTCATTATTGAACATAGAGGAAATTAAAGAGAAAGGTGATTTGCCAACTACACAGGAAGAACTTAGACAACGTAGAGAGAGAGCTGAAACTTTAGTTAAAAAGAAATCGCTACTTTCCTCCGGTGCTAGTATAGTTCCTATTCCAGGACTTGATTTTGGAGTAGATTTTAAACTAATGAGAGATATTATAGAGGATGTAAATAAAATTTATGGTTTAGATCACGATCAAGTTAATTCACTAAGTGATCAAGTGAAAGAAAGAATTATGTCTGCAGCAGCAATTCAAGGAAGTCAATTTATTGGACGTAAGGTATCAGAGGCGTTGCTTAAAGTTGTGATTAAAGATGTAGCTAAACGAGCAGCTGCCAAACAAACAAAATGGTTCCCGTTTGTTGGGCAAGCTGTATCTGCATCTATTAGCTATTATTTTATGAGCAAATTGGGTAAAAATCATATCAATAAATGTGAAAAAGTTATCAATAACTTATAGAAGTGTTATAATCGTCTCGAGGTGCAAAATTTATATGCTGAAAACGATTTTAAACGAATTGAATTTAGCTATAGGTTTTGGTAAAGTTAAGTTGTAAATATTTTGTTAGATTGTAATAATATTGAAGATTCTAACTGTACAAAGGAGAGTTTAATATGGAACAAAAATCATATGTAATCACAGACGAAACAGGGATTCATGCTCGCCCTGCTACAATGCTAGTACAAACTGCATCAAAATTTGATTCAGATATTCAATTAGAATATAACGGGAAGAAAGTTAATTTAAAATCAATCATGGGTGTAATGAGCTTAGGTGTAGGTAAAGATGCTGAAATAACTATTTATGCTGACGGTAGCGATGAAACTGACGCAATTCAATCTATCACTGATGTCTTATCAAAAGAAGGTTTAGCTGAATAATTATGTCTAAATTAATTAAAGGGATTGCTGCATCAGATGGTGTGGCAATCGCAAAAGCTTACTTAATTGTAGAGCCAGACTTATCTTATGACAGTAACGAAAAAGTTACTGACACAGAAAGTGAAGTTGAAAAGTTTAATGACGCTATCGAAGCTTCAAAAATTGAATTAACTAAAATAAGAAATAATGCCGAAGCTCAATTAGGTGCTGATAAAGCAGCGATTTTTGATGCACATTTACTTGTTTTAGATGATCCAGAATTAATACAACCCATTCAAGACAAAATTAGAAATGACAAAGTCAATGCTGCAACTGGTTTGGATGAAGTAACGACACAATTTATTTCTATTTTTGAGTCAATGGATAATGAATACATGAAAGAACGTGCAGCTGATATCAGAGATGTTTCTAAACGTGTATTGGCTCATATTCTAGGTGTAGATTTACCTAATCCTAGTTTAATCAATGAAAGTGCTGTCATTGTAGGTAATGACCTCACACCTTCAGATACAGCACAGTTGAATAAAGAATTTGTTCAAGGTTTTGTAACTAATATTGGTGGTAGAACAAGCCACTCTGCAATTATGAGTCGTTCTTTAGAGATTGCAGCTGTTGTCGGTACTAAATCTATCACTGAAGAAGTTAAACAAGGTGATATGATTATTGTAGATGGTATGTCCGGAGATGTTATCATTGATCCTACAGAAGATGAGTTAATTGCTTATCAAAACAAACGTGAGCGTTTCTTTGAAGATAAGAAAGAACTTCAAAAATTGCGCGATGCTGATACAGTAACAGTTGACGGTGTCCATGCTGAACTAGCTGCTAATATTGGTACTCCAGATGACTTATCAGGAGTTATTGATAACGGTGCACAAGGGATTGGTTTATACCGTACAGAATTCTTGTACATGGGTAGAGACCAAATGCCTACTGAGGAAGAACAATTCGAGGCTTATAAAAAGGTACTTGAAACTATGGACGGTAAACGTGTAGTTGTACGTACTTTAGATATTGGCGGAGATAAGGAGCTTCCATACTTAGATTTACCTAAAGAAATGAATCCATTCTTAGGTTATCGTGCGATACGTTTATGTTTAGCACAGCCGGAAATCTTTAGACCACAATTACGTGCATTACTACGTGCTTCAGTTTATGGGAAATTGAATATTATGTTCCCTATGGTAGCAACAATTAAAGAATTCCGTGACGCTAAATCAATACTTCTTGAAGAGAAAGAAAATCTTCTTCGCGAAGGTTACGAAGTTTCAGATGATATTGAATTAGGTATTATGGTTGAAATTCCAGCTACCGCGGCACTTGCTGATGTATTTGCTAAAGAGGTAGATTTCTTTAGTATAGGAACGAATGACTTAATTCAATACACATTAGCTGCTGACCGTATGTCTGAACGAGTTTCATACTTATATCAACCATATAATCCTTCAATTTTACGATTAGTTAAACGAGTTATTGAAGCTTCTCATAAAGAAGGTAAATGGACTGGTATGTGTGGTGAAATGGCTGGAGATCAAACAGCTGTGCCTTTATTATTAGGTTTAGGTTTAGATGAGTTCTCAATGAGTGCAACTTCTATCCTAAAAGCTAGAAGACAAATCAATGGTTTAAGTAAAAATGAAATGGCTGAACTTGCTAATAGAGCTGTTGAATGCTCAACGCAAGAGGAAGTCGTTGAATTAGTTAACCAATTGGCTAAATAATTGACTTTAAAAAGAATATTTTAAGAGTATAAGACATAAAGTTCTTAGACTAGAAAAAGACAATTTCTATTAAAATAATATAGAAATTGTCTTTTTATAATGGTTTAAATCATATTAGTTTGTTAAATTCTATTTTTCTGCAAAATATGTCCTAGAATATTTTTTTAATATATTATATTGATTTAATAAATTACTTGAAGATGACAATATTTGTTTAGCTAGTTTGAAAATTTGAAATTAAACACGTGAAAATTAAAAATAGAAATTAAGGTGTAATATTCAATTCATAATTCAATTTTTCCATATCTACTTGATACATAGGTATCCCTTTAAGCAAAATAAAAGGTGTTGCAAATGCATCGTAATTCATCATTTCATTTTTATATTTTTGATTTTTGATATTTTTTTCTGTAAATTTGATATTTTTATTTACTAAATAATTTTTAATAAAAGCACAAGGTGGACAGTCATCTTGTGTATAAATAATCACTGTATCAGTCATACATTACATCCTCTCATGATTTATCTTACAACACTATATAAAAAAAGAGACGTCATTTCAACTTTGTGAACGTTGTGTGAAAAGACATAAAATCGTCACAATGATTTAAAGCAATTTAATTTAGTTCAATAGTACTAAGGACTTATAATTTTAATCACTTGTCACTCCAATAACTAAAAAATAAAAATGAAGGGTGATTTATAGATGGATTCAGTTGAAATAGCTCGATTGTTGACGGGTATGACACTTGCAGTGCATATCATATTTGCAACAATTGGTGTTGGTATGCCACTTATGTTTGCAATAGCAGAGTTTATTGGCATAAAGAAAAATGATGCGAATTATATTACATTGGCTAAAAGATGGTCGAAAGGCTACACAATAACCGTTGCTGTTGGCGTCGTTACAGGTACCATTATTGGTTTACAACTTTCACTTGTCTGGCCAACATTTATGAAAATGGGCGGTCATGTTATCGCTTTACCACTATTCATGGAAACTTTTGCATTCTTTTTTGAAGCAATCTTTTTAAGTATTTATTTATATACTTGGGAAAGATTTAAAAATAAATGGACACATTTTTTCATATCTATACCCGTCATTATAGGAGGTTCATTCTCTGCATTCTTTATTACATCAGTCAATTCATTTATGAATACCCCAGCGGGTTTTGAAATTAAAAATGGTCGAATGGTAAATGTTCAACCATTAGAAGCAATGTTTAATTCATCGTTTATGGTTCGTGCTTTACATGTAGTTGCAACTGCAGGTATGACGATGGCGTTTATATTAGCTGCCATCGCAGCGTTTAAATTATTACGTCATAATCATAAAGAAGATAGAATATACCATACAAAAGCTCTTAATTTAAGCATGATTGTTGGATTCATCAATACCGTTCTTTCGATGATTGCAGGAGATTTATCTGCTAAATTTTTACACAAAGTTCAACCAGATAAGCTTGCAGCATATGAGTGGCATTATGATACGCAATCTCATGCGAATTTAGCTCTTTTCGGTGTATTAAATGAAAAAACACATGAAGTTTCAGGAGCACTAGAGATTCCTGGATTACTTAGTTTTTTAGCAGATAATAGTTTTAATACAAAAGTTAAAGGTTTAAATGAATTTCCTAAAAATGAATTACCTCCTATGATAGTTCATTACTTTTTCGATTTGATGGTATCAATGGGAATATTCTGTTTTATCATTTCAGGACTCTATATGTTATTTTTAATTGTTAAAAAGTTACGTAAATATGTAACTAGTAGTGTGATGTTATACGCTATCTTGTTAACTGGTCCCGCATCAATGTTAGCGATAGAATTTGGTTGGTTCTTAACTGAAATGGGTCGTCAACCGTGGATTATACGAGGATATATGCGCGTATCAGAGGCGGCTACCCAGGCGGGGGGAATCACATTAGTAACGACGTTATTCGGTTTACTATATCTTTTATTACTAGTTACTTCGGCTTATGTACTAATTAGAATGTTTAAAAATCAACATGCTTATAAAGATGTAGAAAAAGTGATTGAAGAGAGAGGTGAAACAAAATGATTTACGCTTATATCGGTATAACAGTATTATGGGTATTTTTATTTTGTTATATTATCATCGCCTCCATTGATTTTGGTGCAGGTTTTTTCGCATTGCATTCTAAAATGACAGGTAATGAGAAAAAGGTTAATCATTTAATCCATAGATACCTCAATCCAGTTTGGGAAGTTACAAATGTCTTTTTCGTTTTCTTTTTTGTAGGATTTATTGGTTTTTTTCCTGATTCTGCTAAATACTTAGGAACAGTTTTATTAGTACCCGGATCAATAGCTTTAATTCTTATTTCTATACGAAGTAGTTTTTATGCTTTTGAAAATTATGGTCAAGATACTAAACTGCCCTGGATTGTATTATATGGTTTAACAGGACTATTAATTCCAGCCTCTCTAGCAACTGCTCTAACAATTTCAGAAGGTGGTTATATCTATGAGCATGGCACACATATTGATTTAGACTGGATACAATTATTATTAAGTCCATTTGCATGGTCTGTAGTATTCTTAGCCATAATTTCAGTTCTCTATATTTCATCAGGTTTTTTAACATATTATGCTCATAAAGCAAATGATCAACCAGCTTATGATATGACACGACAATGGCATATTTTTTGGGGGCCACCTATGATTGTGATTTCATTATTTGTTTTCTTATCTCTTAGAATTCAAAATTCTGATCACTTTAGAACTGCTATTTTTAATTATTGGTGGATGTTTGCAATCAGCTTTATATTTTTTATAATAGCTGGATTACTGACTATATTTAAAAAGAAACACGGTCTAGCTTTTATCATGGTTATATTGCAAATGTTATTTGCATTCTTTGGCTACGGAATGAGTAAACTTCCATATTTACTTTATCCGTTTATTAAAATTACAGACTCTCATGTCAATCCGGAAATGGGATTATCATTAGTTATTGTTTTTGTTTTAGGTTTACTTTTATTAATTCCATCGTTAATATTATTATTAAGATTATTTGTTTTCGACAAAGCATATGTGGAAGGAAAGAAATAATAAGACTCTGAGGAATGTTAGTAATCATTCCTCTTTTATATAGTGGAGGACGAATATGGATAAAGAGTATGTCGTAATTGGACTAGGGCGTTTTGGCGGTAGTATTGTTAGAGAACTTAACGCATTAGACATGGATGTTATGGCTATTGATAGAGACGAAAATCGTGTTAACGAATATAGTGATATAGCAACACATGCTGTTGTTGCTGATACAACTGATGAGGCAGTAATGAAGAGTTTAGGAATACGTAATTTCGATCATGTTATTGTCGCTATTGGTGAGAATATACAATCTAGTACACTAACGACGTTAATTCTTAAAGAATTAGGTGTCAAAAAGGTTACTGCTAAAGCTCAAAATGATTATCATGCTAAGATTTTAAATAAAATAGGTGCTGACACTGTTGTGCATCCTGAAAGAGATATGGGAAGACGTATTGCTCATAACGTTGCTAGTGCTAGTGTACTTGATTACTTAGAACTTGCTGATGAGCATTCAATCGTTGAATTAAAATCTACAGAAAAAATGGCAGGTCAAACAATTATTGAATTAGATATTCGAGCACAATATGGTATTAACATTATAGCAATTAAAAGAGCTAAAGAATTTATAGTTTCTCCGGATCCTAACATCAATATTGAAATAGGGGACATTTTAATTATGATTGGTCATGATAATGACTTAGGTCGCTTTGAAAAAAATATAAGTAAGTAAATGTTTACATAATCCAATTTTAAATTGATGTATGTGTACAGCATAAGTGAATTGTTGAAAAGTGAAATTTGTTTCTTTTTGTTTTTAGAATATCGTAAATGAAAATCTAGTTTATAATGTTGAATCTTTTTAAGTATTTAAATAGATTAATAAAATTGTATTATTTTAGGCTTAAACATAATAAAGTACACTTAATTATTTGTACTTCTATTAAATGTTATTCCTGTAAATAAATATTTCAAAATTATAAAAAGTAAACTGGGACATTAATCCCAAAAAAGCAGTAAGATATTTTCTGATTGAAAATTACCTTACTGCTTTTCTCTATTTATACAATACTAAGTATTGTATGACATACTTTGTGAATAAAGGTTATAACATGACTCAATTTACCATACTAATAGAAACTTCAGTACTCATCTCCATAAATGATATGTTTAGCATGTGAATGATATTATTGAAACAATTATAGATCCCGAGTTAAATGAAATTGAACACCATTGTGATACAATCCATTATATCATCGTAAAATGTTGTTAAACGTTGTTTTATATGTTCTATACATAATCAGTATTTTCTGATTGGAATATAGAGACATTACTTTAAGAAATTTTCTTAACCTAAACCATAAAACAATTAGCTAGTCAAAGAAGGAATAGGATTTGTATTAAAGAAACTTATATAAGTAAGATAGGTATCTCAACAAGCTTATTATAGTTTGAAAATTATAAAAGAGACAATTGCTATATGAAATAATAGAGCAATTGTCTCTTTTTACTAGTTTAAGAACTTTAAGTTCTATACTTCTTTTTTTATAAGAAATTCAAAGATAGAAGATATAATCTCAAATCGTATTAAATGAATAACTCAAAATAATTAATTACTACTAAAAATATCTAATATTATTAGAGTGATGGAAACATTTAAAGTAGTATAAATTCATTGTAACTTGACTAAATATATTTAAGTGTTTATTTATCTTCATTTACTTTCATTATCACAGGTAAAATCATAGGTTTTCGAGCTGTTTTTTCATAAAGATAAGGATGTAATGTTTCGATAATTGAAGATTTAATTTGATGCCATTGAATATCTTTATTGCTGTTAAGTTTAGAAATGACATCGCCTTTAATTTTACGTTGAGCATCATAAATTAATTGACCAGATTCACGCATATAAACAAAACCACGTGAAATAATATCAGGGCCAGATAGTAATTTGTTAGTATTAAAGTCAATGCTCACAACAACAATAACTAACCCTTCTTCTGAAAGTAATTTACGATCTCTGATGACAACATTGCCAATATCACCTATACCACTGCCATCAACGAGTACATTGCCGGAAGGAATTCTTCCTGCTTTTCGTGCAGAATCATGAGTTAAGGCAAGTACATCACCGATATCGAAAATAAATACATTATCTTCATCAACACCGCATTGAACACCAGTCTCGCCATGAGCTTTAAGCATACGATATTCACCGTGAATTGGCAGGAAGTATTTAGGTTGAATCAGACGTAACATTAATTGTTGATCACCTTGAGAACCGTGTCCAGAAGTGTGAATGTTTGATATTTTACTATGAATCACATCTGCACCAGCTTTGTACAACGCATTAATTGTACGATTGATACTCTTAGTGTTACCTGGAATAGGTGAAGAACTAAATACTACAGTGTCTTCCGGTATAATTTTTATTTGCTTATGTGTACCATTTGCAATTCTTGATAATGCAGCCATAGGTTCACCTTGAGAACCAGTACAAAGAATGAGTAACTCGTGTTTAGGTACACTATTTATTTTATTAGGTTCTATAAACGTTTCTGGTGGGGCTTTGATATATCCTAGTTCCATACCAATTTTGATATTGTTTTCCATTGAACGTCCAAATGTAACGATTTTACGATTATATTTAATTGCTGCTTCAACGGCTTGTTGAACACGATAAATATTAGAAGCAAAAGTTGCAAAGATAATACGACCCTTACAATTTCTGAAAATTTTATCGACATTTTGTCCAACTTCACGTTCACTTAAAGTGAAATCTGGAACTAGTGCATTTGTTGAGTCTGATAGTAAGCACAACACACCTTCATGACCTAATTGGGCCATTTTAGCTATGTTAGCAGGCTCACCTACAGGAGTAAAGTCAAATTTGAAGTCTCCCGTATGAACAATTTTACCTTCAGGTGTATCGACTATAACGCCATATGCTTCTGGAATACTATGTGTGGTTAGATAGAAAGAAATTTCAAAATGCTTAGACTTAATTACGCTACTTTCATCTATTTCATGTAATTCAGTCGTTCTAAGCAAATGATGTTCTTCTAGTTTATTGCGAATGAGACCTAACGCTAATGGACCACCGTAAATAGGTACATTAATTTGTTTTAATAGGAAGGGCACACCACCTATATGGTCTTCGTGTCCATGAGTAATAAACAGACCGACAATCTTATCTTGGTTCTGTTCTAAGTAAGTGTAATCAGGAATTACATAATCAATTCCTAAAAGATTATCGTCAGGGAATTTGATTCCAGCATCAATGATTACAATTTCATCTTTGTACTCAACAGCATAGGTATTTTTTCCAACTTCACCTAAACCACCAAGTGCATATACACCTACTTCATTTGAATGTAGTTGTTTCATTATTCGGCGTTCTCCACATTAAAGTGTGTTGAATGTTCTTTTTCATATTCTAAGTGTGCGCCCTCTAATTTAGTAATAAATTCAATATTAAAATTTCGATCTTTCAAATAACGTCTTACTTGTTCCTCAGTTTGTCCCTCAACATAAATTGTTTGAGTATTTTCACGAACGATGACTTCATCTTTATTATGTTGATAAAATACTTTAAATACTGCCATTATTGTATTGTCCTCCTATAAATTATAATTGTTATATTTTACGACCCTAGTTGTGAATACTCGGGTTATTAAAGATTTTTTACATATCCATTAGAGTATTATTCTTCAATAATTTTTGTGTTCTAAATTTAATTTGTTAGAAACATACCAGCTCAATCTAAACGTAATTTTTATACTTGTTTAATCTCACTGCCCAGTATGTTCTCTAGGGTAATAATGTCGTTCAAAATTTGAAATTAGTATCAATTTACTAAGATTTCAGTTAAGTAATATTTTACATGATGTTTTTGAATAAATAAAGCAGTTTTATTTCGCTATGTACTTTCTTGTTTTTAAATTAATGTTAATAACATTTGAATTACTTTTAAAAAAACACTTCATCAAGTAAGTATAAAATGCAACTTAATGAAGTGTTTTAATATAGTTCATGATTTAGACTTCTACGGCCTCTTCATGTGGTTTTAGAGGTTCATTGGCATCAATATAATCATAAAACATAATGCCATTTAGATGATCAATTTCGTGTTGAAATACAATTGCAGGATAGCCTTTGAGGCGTAATTTAACATCATTTCCATCAATATCTTGAGCTTTAATAGTGACTCTATGATGACGATGCACTAAACCTGGGATGTTTTCATCAACACTAAGGCAACCTTCACCAGTTGGTAAATAAGCTTCTTGTACACTGTAACTTACTATTTTAGGATTTACGAGCATATAATCATACGATTTGCCGTTTCCATCATCAGGTAAGTAGACAGCAATCATACGCTTTGGTTCATTAATTTGTGGAGCAGCTAAACCTACACCAGAACGTAGACCATAACGTTTTGCCGTTTCTTCATCCTGACTATTGATTAGAAATTCACGCATTGCGCGCAACGTTTCTTTATCATTGTTAGACAGTGGGAAGCTTAATTCTTTCGCTTTTTCACGAAGTGTTGGATGACCATCTCTTATAATATCTTTCATTGTTATCATGTCATACACCTTCCTTATTAAATAATATATCAGATATGATAGATACAAGTACATTAATAGATACTCAAAGATTTTATAGCTTTAAATGTTTGCACTAGAATATAGAATGATAGCTTTATATTGATTTATTATTATTTATTATTTAATATTACAAGCGAACAACTTTGAGGAGGTAACAGTTCATGAATTTTAAAAAGACTGTAGCAATTGTCCTAACGTCATCAGTGTTATTAGCTGGATGTACTATAGATAAAAAAGAAATTAAAAAATATGATGATCAAGTACAAAAAGCTATGGACCAAGAGAAACCCGTTAATCAAGTAAGTAAAAAAATAAACGAATTAGAAGAGAAAAAGCAAAAATTATTTAAAAAGGTAAATGATAAAGATCAAAGCACACGTAAAAAAGCAGCTGAAGATATCGTTGAAAATGTAAAACAAAGACAAAAAGAATTTGAAAAAGAAGAGAAGGCTATAGATAATTCTGAAAAAGAATTTAAACAAGCCAAGCAATATCTTGAACATGTAGAAAACAAAGCAAAGAAAAAAGAAGTTGAACAACTTGATAGTGCTATTAAAGAAAAATATAAATCACACGATGCTTATGCAAAGGCTTACAAAAAAGCGCTTAACAAGGAAAAACAACTGTTTTCTTATTTGAATGAAGATAATGCAACACAATCAGAAGTAGACGAAAAATCTAAAGATCTTTCTAAAGCATATAAAGAAATGAATAATAAGTTTAATGCATACTCAAAAGCCATTGAGAAAGTAAAAAGAGAAAAGCAGGATGTAGACCAATTAAAATAAATAATGAGTTAATACAGTTGCGTGATTTTTAATATAACAGGTCATGTAACTGTATTATTTTTATGTGGAACAGAACTTTATGAAATCGTTTAACAGAGATTTTTATTTGTGATACAATTAAGGAGGATAAAATGAATTTCTATTTACATGGGAAAGGTATGGTGAATTGAATGGCTCCTAAGTTACAAGCCCAATTCGATGCAGTTAAAGTTTTAAATGAGACTCAATCGAAATTTGAAATGGTTCAAATTTTGGATGAAGACGGAAATGTCGTTAATGAAGACTTAGTACCTGATTTAACAGACGAACAATTAGTGGAATTAATGGAAAGAATGGTATGGACTAGAATTCTTGATCAACGTTCTATTTCATTAAATAGACAAGGACGTTTAGGTTTCTATGCACCAACAGCAGGTCAAGAAGCTTCACAATTAGCATCTCAGTACGCTTTAGAAAGTGAAGACTTCATTTTACCTGGTTATCGTGATGTGCCTCAGATTATTTGGCATGGCTTACCTCTTACAGACGCGTTCTTATTCTCAAGAGGGCACTTCAAAGGTAACCAATTCCCTGAGGGAGTTAATGCACTTAGCCCACAAATCATTATCGGTGCACAATATATTCAAACTGCCGGTGTAGCATTTGGACTTAAAAAACGTGGCAAAAATGCAGTGGCAATTACTTATACTGGTGATGGTGGTTCATCACAAGGTGACTTCTATGAAGGAATTAACTTTGCATCTGCATATAAAGCACCTGCAATTTTTGTAATTCAAAACAATAACTATGCCATCTCTACACCACGTAGTAAACAAACAGCTGCAGAAACATTAGCACAAAAGGCTATTTCAGTTGGTATCCCTGGAATTCAAGTTGATGGAATGGATGCTTTAGCTGTTTATCAAGCAACATTAGAAGCACGTGAACGTGCAGTAGCAGGAGAAGGTCCAACTGTTATCGAAACTTTAACTTATCGTTATGGACCACATACTATGGCTGGTGATGATCCTACTCGTTATAGAACTTCAGATGAAGATGCCGAATGGGAGAAAAAAGACCCATTAGTACGTTTCAGAAAATATTTAGAAGCTAAAGGTCTTTGGAATGAAGACAAAGAGAATGAAGTGGTTGAACGTGCAAAATCTGAAATAAAAGCAGCTATTAAAGAGGCTGACAATACAGAAAAACAAACTGTTACTTCTCTAATGGATATCATGTATGAAGAAATGCCTCAAAATTTAGCAGAACAATATGAAATTTACAAAGAGAAGGAGTCGAAGTAAGCCATGGCACAAATGACAATGGTTCAAGCGATTAACGATGCGCTTAAAAGTGAACTCAAAAGAGACGAAGACGTTTTAGTTTTCGGTGAAGACGTTGGTGTTAACGGTGGTGTTTTCCGTGTTACTGAAGGTTTACAAAAAGAATTTGGCGAAGATCGAGTGTTTGATACACCATTAGCAGAGTCTGGAATTGGTGGGCTTGCACTAGGCTTAGCAGTGACTGGCTTCCGTCCAGTTATGGAAATTCAATTCTTAGGATTCGTTTATGAGGTATTTGACGAAGTAGCTGGTCAAATTGCTCGTACTCGTTTCCGTTCAGGTGGAACTAAACCAGCGCCAGTTACAATTCGTACACCTTTTGGTGGTGGCGTTCACACTCCAGAGTTGCATGCTGATAATTTAGAAGGTATCTTAGCTCAATCACCTGGTTTGAAAGTAGTTATTCCATCAGGACCATATGATGCTAAAGGATTATTAATTTCTTCTATTCAAAGTAATGATCCAGTTGTGTATCTAGAACATATGAAATTATATCGTTCTTTCCGTGAAGAGGTTCCTGAAGAAGAATACACAATTGACATCGGAAAAGCCAATGTTAAAAAAGAAGGTAATGATATTACTTTAATATCTTACGGAGCAATGGTACAAGAATCACTAAAAGCTGCTGAAGAGTTAGAAAAAGATGGTTATTCAGTTGAAGTTATTGACTTACGTACTGTACAACCAATTGATATCGATACTCTAGTAGCGTCTGTTGAGAAAACTGGTCGTGCTGTAGTTGTACAAGAAGCTCAACGCCAAGCTGGTGTAGGTGCACAAGTGGCAGCAGAATTAGCAGAGCGAGCAATTCTTTCATTAGAAGCTCCAATAGCTCGAGTAGCCGCATCAGATACTATTTATCCATTTACTCAAGCTGAAAACGTTTGGTTACCAAATAAAAAAGATATTATAGAGCAGGCTAAGGCAACTTTAGAATTTTAATTATTAAAACAAGCAAACGTAAAAATATCAATCAAATAAAGTTTACATTTAGTTGTAAGGTCTTCCTTACCTTACAACTTTTGTATAAATTTTCAATAATTTAAATACGTAAATCTTAGGAGGACAAGAACGTGGCATTTGAATTTAGATTACCCGATATCGGGGAAGGTATCCACGAAGGTGAAATTGTTAAATGGTTTATTAAAGCCGGCGACACAATTGAAGAAGATGATGTATTAGCAGAAGTTCAAAATGATAAGTCTGTAGTAGAAATTCCTTCTCCAGTAAGTGGTACTGTTGAAGAAGTGTTAGTAGATGAAGGAACAGTGGCAGTTGTAGGAGATGTCATCGTTAAAATTGATGCACCTGATGCAGAAGAAATGCAATTTAAAGGTCATGGCGATGATGAGGATTCTAAGAAAGAAGAAAAAGAACAAGAATCACCTGTGCAAGAAGAAACTTCATCATCTCAATCACAAGAAAAGACAGAAGTAGATGAAAATAAAACTGTTAAAGCGATGCCGTCAGTGCGTAAGTATGCACGTGAGAATGGTGTCAATATTAAAGCTGTAAATGGTTCTGGTAAAAATGGACGAATTACAAAAGAAGACATTGATGCATACTTAAATGGTGGTAGTTCCGAAGAAGGTTCAAACACTAGCGCAGCATCTGAATCAACTTCTAGTGATGTCGATAATGCTTCAGCAACACAAGCTTTACCAGAAGGTGACTTCCCTGAAACTACAGAAAAAATACCTGCAATGCGCAAAGCAATTGCTAAAGCAATGGTTAATTCTAAACACACTGCACCTCATGTTACATTAATGGATGAAATTGATGTGCAAGAACTATGGGATCACCGTAAGAAATTTAAAGAAATTGCTGCTGAACAAGGTACAAAACTTACTTTCTTACCATATGTTGTTAAAGCACTAGTTTCTGCACTTAAAAAATATCCAGCACTTAATACTTCTTTCAATGAAGAAGCTGGAGAGGTTGTGCACAAACATTACTGGAATATTGGTATTGCTGCAGATACGGATAAAGGATTATTAGTACCAGTAGTTAAACATGCTGATCGTAAATCAATATTCGAAATTTCTGATGAAATTAATGAACTAGCTGTAAAAGCACGTGATGGTAAATTAACTTCAGAAGAAATGAAAGGTGCAACATGCACAATTAGTAATATCGGTTCCGCTGGTGGTCAATGGTTCACACCAGTTATCAATCACCCAGAAGTAGCTATCTTAGGAATTGGCCGTATCGCTCAAAAACCTATCGTTAAAGATGGAGAAATTGTAGCTGCACCAGTATTAGCTTTATCATTAAGCTTTGACCATAGACAAATCGATGGTGCTACTGGACAAAATGCTATGAATCACATTAAACGCTTATTAAATAATCCAGAATTATTATTAATGGAGGGGTAAAAACATGGTAGTTGGAGATTTCCCAATTGAAACAGATACTATTGTAATAGGAGCAGGTCCAGGTGGATATGTCGCAGCCATTCGTGCGGCTCAATTAGGACAAAAGGTAACAATCGTTGAGAAAGGTAATTTAGGTGGTGTGTGCTTAAACGTAGGTTGTATACCTTCAAAAGCATTACTTCATGCTTCTCATCGCTTTGTTGAAGCGCAAAATTCAGAAAACTTAGGGGTAATTGCTGAAAGCGTTTCTTTAAACTATCAAAAAGTTCAAGAATTCAAGACTTCTGTAGTTAATAAATTAACTGGCGGTGTTGAAGGACTTTTAAAAGGTAACAAAGTAGAGATTGTTAGAGGTGAAGCTTATTTCGTTGATAACAATAGTTTACGTGTCATGGACGAAAAGAGTGCTCAAACTTACAATTACAAACATGCGATTATAGCTACAGGTTCAAGACCAATTGAAATTCCAAATTTTGAATTCGGTAAACGTGTTATCGATTCAACAGGAGCTTTAAATCTACAAGAAGTACCTAACAAACTAGTTGTAGTTGGTGGCGGATATATCGGTTCTGAATTAGGTACTGCTTTTGCAAACTTTGGCTCTGAAGTTACAATCCTTGAAGGTGCAAAAGATATTCTAGGCGGATTTGAAAAGCAAATGACGCAACCTGTTAAAAAAGGTATGAAGGAAAAAGGTATCGAAATCGTTACTGAAGCAATGGCAAAATCTGCTGAAGAAACTGAAAATGGTGTCAAAGTAACTTATGAGGCAAAAGGTGAGGAACAAACTATCGAAGCTGATTATGTTTTAGTTACAGTTGGCCGTCGCCCTAATACTGATGAATTAGGATTAGAAGAACTTGGTCTAAAATTTGCTGATCGTGGATTACTAGAAGTGGACAAACAAAGTCGTACTTCTATTGAAAATATCTTTGCGATTGGAGATATTGTACCTGGATTACCATTAGCTCACAAAGCTAGTTACGAAGGTAAAGTTGCTGCTGAAGCGATAGATGGTCAAGCCGCAGAGGTAGATTATATTGGTATGCCAGCAGTTTGCTTTACAGAACCAGAATTAGCACAAGTAGGTTATACTGAAGCTCAAGCAAAAGAAGAAGGTTTATCAATTAAAGCTTCTAAATTCCCTTATGCAGCTAATGGACGAGCTTTATCATTAGATGATACAAATGGTTTTGTTAAGTTAATCACGCTTAAAGAAGATGATACACTTATTGGAGCACAAGTTGTAGGTACTGGTGCATCTGATATTATATCTGAATTAGGTTTAGCTATCGAATCAGGTATGAATGCAGAAGATATCGCATTAACTGTGCATGCACACCCAACTTTAGGTGAAATGACAATGGAAGCTGCTGAAAAAGCAATTGGTTATCCAATTCATACTATGTAATTACAAGTTAATAATGATAAATGTATTTAAATTAATATGATTTATTTATGATTTGTACGTATATTACTTTTTCGTATGTATAGTCACAGACTGTCATAGTTATACGTATCATAAATCATTTCAAAATATTACCCTCAGCATTTAGCTACTCTAAATCATAGCGATCTGTTGGGGGTATTTATTCATGGTGGGATAGAATTCAAAAATGGATTTTATCCCATCTTTTTATGCCAATAAAGGTATACTGTGTTATTTTTAATATATCTAAATTTGAAAAATAAAAGTATAAAGTATATAAAGGAGAGGATACTATGGAATATCAATATCCATTAGATTTAGATTGGACTAATGATGAAATGATGAAAGTGATTCATTTCTTTAATAAAATCGAAAATTATTATGAGTCATCTGTAAAAGGTGACGAAGTTTTAAATGCTTATAAAAATTTTAAACATATTGTGCCCGGAAAAGCTGATGAAAAACAGATTTTTAAAGAATTTGAAAATAAAAGTGGTTATAATAGTTACAAAGTAATTCAAGAAATTAAAAAAAATCCAAATCAAACTATTTTTAGTAAAGATATCGACTAACTTTTTCTATTAAATCCGCAATAATAAGTTAATATAAAACTATTGATTACGTAGCTATATTCTGTTATTTTTATTAAGCATTAAACAAAATGTTTGATATAAGTAAACATGATATAGCTTTTTTAGGTGGTCAGAAAGATGGATATTGGATATAAATTACGTAATTTAAGAAGAATAAAAAATTTGACACAAGAGGAATTAGCAGAGCGAACTGATCTATCAAAAGGATATATATCGCAAATTGAAAGTAATCATGCTTCACCTAGTATGGAAACATTTTTAAATTTAATAGAAGTACTTGGTACTTCTGCAAGCGACTTTTTTAAAGAATCGTCAGATGAGAAGGTACTTTATAAGAAGAACGAACAGACTATTTATGATGAGTATGATAAAGGTTATATCTTGAACTGGCTTGTAACGAATTCTAATGAGTTTGACATGGAACCATTGATTCTAACTTTACGACCAAATGCCTCATATAAAAACTTTAAACCATCTGAATCAGATACTTTTATCTATTGTTTAAATGGTGAAGTATCACTTCAACTAGGAAATCAAGTATATAAAGCTTGTAAAGAAGATGTACTTTATTTTAAAGCGAAAGATAAACATCGCTTATATAACGAAACAAATAAAGAAGTTAAGGTTTTAATCGTTGCCACAGCTTCATATTTATAGGAGGAAACTTTATGAATCCATTGCTTTCTTTTAAAGATGTCAGTAAGGGCTTTGAAGATGTACAAATACTAAACGAAATTAATATTGATATTGAACCAGGCTATTTTTATACACTTTTAGGTCCTTCGGGTTGTGGAAAAACAACAATTTTAAAACTCATAGCAGGATTTGAATATCCCGATAGTGGAGATATTATATATAAAGATAAACCTATTGGTAAAATGCCACCGAATAAGCGTAAGGTAAATACTGTATTCCAAGATTATGCATTGTTTCCACATTTAAATGTATTCGACAATATAGCATATGGTTTAAAATTAAAAAAATTAAGTAAGTCAGAAATTAAGCGTAAAGTTACTGAGGCACTTCAGTTGGTGAAATTAAGTGGGTATGAACATAGGCAAATACAAGGTATGAGTGGTGGACAAAAACAACGTGTAGCCATAGCACGAGCAATTGTTAATGAGCCTGAAATATTATTATTAGATGAGTCTTTATCCGCCTTAGATTTAAAATTACGAACAGAAATGCAATATTTATTGAGAGAACTTCAATCCCGTTTAGGTATAACCTTTATATTTGTAACTCATGATCAAGAAGAGGCCTTAGCATTAAGTGATTATATTTTTGTTATGAAAGATGGCAAAATTCAACAATTCGGGACACCAATAGATATATACGATGAACCAGTTAACCGATTTGTTGCTGATTTTATAGGAGAGTCCAATATAGTTGAAGGTACAATGGTTGAAGATTTTGTCGTCAATATTTATGGTCAAAATTTTGATTGTGTAGATATGGGAATAACAGAAAATAAAAAAGTTGAAGTTGTAATTAGACCCGAAGACATTTCACTTGTTTCAAAAAATGATGGGCTATTTAAAGCCAAAGTTGATTCTATGCTATTTAGAGGTGTACATTATGAAATTTGTTGCAAAGACAGAAAAGGGTATGAATGGGTAATACAATCAACAAAAAAAGCTAATGTAGGTAGTGAAGTAGGGCTGTATTTTGAACCAGAAGCAATACACATCATGGTACCAGGTGAAACTGAAGAAGAATTTGATAAGCGAATTGAAAGTTATGAGGACTATCATCATGCGTAATGTCAATAAATGGTTACTGGTTCCTTACTTATTATGGATGGTTATATTTATTATCATTCCAGTCATTTTACTTGTTTACTTTTCTTTTATAGATATTCATGGTCACTTTAGTTTTACAAATTATGAGCAGGTATTTTCAACTAGATATTTAAAAATGTTTATTGATTCAATATGGTATGCCGCTTTAATTACAATGATTACCTTAGTAATAAGTTACCCAGCTGCGTACTTTATTTCTTATTCAAGATTTCAAAATATACTGCTCATGTTGTTAATTATCCCTACTTGGATTAACTTACTTCTCAAGACTTATGCATTTATTGGTTTGTTAGGGCATGATGGATTTATTAACCAAGCTCTACATGTATTTCAAATACCTAAATTAAACTTGTTGTTTACAAGTGGTGCATTTTTATTGGTGGCAAGTTATATATATATCCCATTTATGATTTTGCCTATATTTAATAGCATGAAAGCAATTCCTAACAATATTTTGCAAGCCTCTAATGATTTAGGTGCTAGTACATTTACTACGTTTCGTAAAGTCATCGTTCCGTTAACAAGAGAAGGTATTAAAACTGGTGTGCAAGTAACGTTTATACCAGCTCTTTCACTGTTTATGATTACCAGGTTGATTGCTGGGAACAAAGTAATCAATGTAGGTACAGCAATTGAAGAACAGTTCTTAACTATACAAAATTATGGATTAGGTTCCACTATAGCACTTTTTCTTATTATTTTTATGGCTTTTTTACTCATTATTACAAAATCAAAATCATCTAATGGGAAGGGGTGATTAGTGTGAAATGGTATGGAAAATTATATATAGCTCTATTAATAAGTGTGCTTTATATTCCTATTTTCTTTTTAATGATTTATTCTTTTAATTCTGCGAGTAATATGAGTCACTTCGAACATTTTACTTTAGAACATTACCACTCCCTTTTTTATAATGATCGGTTGATGTCGGTGATTTTTAATACTGTTGCAGTGGCACTTTTATCTGCATCGATTGCTACAGTTATAGGTACATTTGGTGCAATCGCTTTATATTATTTACGCAACAAACGGTTTAAGATTACGCTATTAACGATGAATAATGTATTAATGGTATCTTCAGACGTAGTCATTGGTGCTTCTTTTTTAATTATGTTCACTGCAATAGGACATTTCACAGGTTTAGGTTTAGGGTTTTCAACAGTGCTAGCATCTCATATAGCGTTCTGTATTCCAATTGTTGTTATCATCGTCTTACCCCAATTATATGAAATGAATGATAATATGTTAAATGCAGCAAGAGATTTAGGTGCTAATGAATCACAATTATTAAGTAGCATTATTATACCTAATATTATGCCCTCGATTATAGGAGGATTCTTTATGGCATTAACATATTCTTTAGATGATTTTACAGTAAGCTTCTTTGTTACCGGAAACGGATTTAGTGTATTGTCTGTAGAAGTTTATGCTATGGCTCGAAAAGGTATAAGTATGGAGATTAATGCCATTTCTACAATAATATTTATTGCTATTATGTTTGGAGTATTTGGATATTACTTTATTCAACATATCGTTAATCGTCAGAAAAAGATGAAACGAGGTGTCAATGAATGAAGCGATTTTTTCAACTTATCATTTCTGCTATGGTTATTGGTATTTTATGTTTAATGATTAGTCATTGGTTTAAATCAAAAGATAATACCCACGCAAATGAGAAGTTATATGTTTACAATTGGGGAGAATATATTGATCCTAGCTTAATTAAGAAGTTTGAAAAAGAAACAGGTATACAAGTCGTATATGAAACCTTTGATTCAAATGAAGCAATGGAAGCGAAAATTCGAAATGGAGGCACACACTATGATGTAGCTTTTCCAAGTGAATATACTGTTCAAAAACTAAAAAAAGCTAAATTGCTTGAGACTTTAAATCATGACAAAATTCCAAATATCAGAAATTTAGACAATGATTATATGAACTTGTCATATGACCCAAACAATCGATATTCAATTCCATATTTCTTTGGAACGGTAGGCATTTTATATGATAAAGAGAAATATCCTAATGAAACGTTTGATAGTTGGGGCGATTTGTATCATTCTCAACTCAAAAATGATATTTTATTAGTAGACGGTGCACGTGAAATAATTGGAATGGGATTAAATAAATTAGGGTATAGCCTTAATGACAAAAATCCGACCCATATTCATCAAGCAGAAAAAGATTTGCATAATTTAGCACCACAAGTTAGAGGTATAGTAGGCGACGAAATTACCATGATGCTTCAACAAAACGAAGGACATGTTGCAGTAGTTTGGAGTGGCGTTGCTGCACCACTTGTACAGGAAAATACTCGTTATAATTACGTGATACCTAAAGAAGGCTCCAATCTTTGGTTTGATAATATGGTGATACCTAAAACTGCACAAAATAAAGAAGGTGCGTATAAGTTTATGAATTTCTTACTAGACGCGCAAAATAGTGCCCAGAATACAGAATGGGTAGGATATGCAACACCTAATAAAGCAGCTCGAAGTAAGTTGCCTAAAGAGGTAAGAAACGATCATAGATTCTACCCATCAAAGCAAGAACAGCAACGGTTAGAAGTCTATAAAGATTTAGGTCAATCGTCTCTCAGTGATTATAATGAAAGCTTTTTAAATTTTAAAATGTCTTTAAAATAGCAAATGGTAGTTATTTTTAGAATTTTTTAATATAATAATGTGATAAGTAAGTTAAGGAGTTGTAACGAATGTTAGGAGAGCAATATACACAAATTAAGCGTCCAGCAAATCGGCTAACTGAAAAAATATTAGGTTGGTTTAGTTGGGTATTCTTACTCATATTAACTATTGTTTCAATGTTTATTGCGCTCGTATCTTTTAGTAATGATACGTCAATTGCCAATTTAGAAAACACACTTAATAATAATGAACTCGTACAACAAATTTTAGCCAATAATGATTTAAGTACAACTCAATTTGTGATTTGGTTACAAAATGGAGTATGGGCAATTATTGTTTATTTTATTGTTTGTTTGCTCATCTCGTTTTTAGCGTTAATTTCTATGAATATAAGAGTTTTGTCTGGTTTTCTTTTTTTAATAGCTGCGATAGTCACTATTCCACTTGTATTGTTGATTGTAACTCTAATCATTCCTATCCTATTCTTTATCATTGCAATGATGATGTTTGCTAGAAGAGATAGAATAGAAACAGTGCCATCTTATTATAATGATTATGATCAAACATACTATGATGAGAGAGGTTTTTATGAACCAGAGTCAAGAAATGAACATGGATATAATGATGATGTGTATGAACCTATGCACACTAAAAAGGAAGATAGAAATACAAGACGTCAATTCAATAGAAATGCTCAGCAACAAGATTCCTATAATGGTATAACTGATAATCAACCTGATGAAGATATATCTTCCAATCAACTTTATTCAGACGAATATGTAGACAATGAAGATAAATATTCTCAATTTCCAAAAAGAGCAGTTGAAAGTGAATATGCGTCTCAACAAACTGAAGATGAACCAACAGTCATGTCAAGACAAGCTAAGTACAATAAAAAATCTAAAAATACGGATTTTGAAGATGTACAACAGGAACATATGGAAGGTAATCAACTCGATGACGTAGGAGTTGTTGAACCACAAATTGATCCTAAAGAACTAAAAGCGCAAAGAAAAAGAGAAAAAGCAGAAATACGTGCTAAGAAAAAAGAAAAGAGAAAAGCATATAATAAACGTATGAAAGAACGAAGAAAAAACCAGCCAAGTGCTGTTAACCAACGACGTATGAATTATGAAGAACGTCGACAAATGATTAATAATGAACATGAAGATGCAGATAATAACTTAAACCAAGAGGAAGATTCAAAAAAAGAAAATTAATATTTATGCCTAGGACATTTATTGCTGTCCTAGGCATTTTAAAAAATTCATCCTCTGTAACTAGATTTTATATAGGATGAATTCAATATTTTTAATTTTAGATTAACCGTATTACTTAATAAAAGTGGGGATACCTATGTCGCTATTTCAAAGAAAGTGAGTTGGACTCTGGATAAATCAACTTGACACCATAGCAACTTATTTACTTCTTAATCAATATAAGAAATGCACTTATTCGCGATAAAGATAAATTTTTAGTATGATTAAATTAACTATAGTTTTAAGAGTTAGGAGGCACATATTAATTGAATAGAAAAGTAGAAAAAAGATTAGCGTGGATTGCTAATATCTTAAGCCTATTATTTTTAATTTTTGGTATTCTATCGATATTTTTTATTAATAATGCATCAAATCAACAACAATATAATGAATTAATGAAGCAGTTTTCAGGTAATAATCAAGATATGTCATCTGAAATGTTTTTAGTTTCTCTTATTGCATCATTAGTCATTTTAGGTTTTTCAACGCTATTAGGTTTTGTTGGTGCAATGGTAATTGAAGGAAGAAAAAACCTTGCTGCCAGTTTACTCATAGCAGCGGCTATCGTAGGTTTATTTACGACTAATTTAATCGCGATGGTTTTATGGATGATTGCTGCGATTAGACTTTTTGCAAAAAAAGATAAAACATATGTAAATGAAAATGATACAGATCAACTTCGTCAAAACCATTCAAAGGACCAAAGTGATCTGAATCATCAACAAAATCAACAACAGAAAGATGTTTGGGATCCTGAACAAGAAATCAACAAACAAAAAAAGGACGATCCATATATATATTAATAGGTTTAGAATTGATATTTGACTAATAAATGTTGAATACAGTCCATAAAAATACGCCCTATCAGTAAAAATAATTGATAGGGCGTATTTTTTAATAAAGTAAGAAAGGGACTATACAACTTGAAGTTAAGTATGTGAATAAATAGTGAAAAATAATGACTTTTTTAATAAAATATAACGTCACTATCTAAATTGAATTTTATTATGTACCTTTTCAACAGTAGCTATATTTCTAATTCATCATTTCAAAATAGAGGATACATATTCTTTGTTATTCATTTAATCATAATTCTTGAAATGTTTGAATGATAAGATATACGTTAAGTCCACTTAAGATAATTATGAGTAACCAGGAAATGATGTTAATCCATGTTTTATTCTTAAAAGTTCCCATAAGATTTTGATTACTTGTAGCTAATTGAAGCGGTATTAACGAAAATGGCAAAGCAATACTCAAAAACACTTGAGAAAAGACAAGTAATTGTTCAATTTTTTCAGTATTTCCTTTAAATACTATAAGACAAATGATAACAGGTATCACTGCTAAAGACCGAGTGATAAGACGACGTAACCAGTTTGGAATGGATAATTTAAGAAATCCTTCCATCACAATTTGGCCTGCTAACGTTCCCGTTATAGTTGAATTTTGACCAGAAGCTAAAAGGGCAACAGCAAATAAAGTACTCATAATACCGCCAAGCGATGCACCTAAAGCAGGTTCTGTTTTTAGAGCCGAATAAAGATCATAAAAACCACCCAAATCTTCAGTTTTTGTTCCAAAGAATAGCGCAGCGCCAAGTGTAAGTAATAAGCAATTGACTACAAAAGCGATGGATAGCTGTATATTAGAGTCGATGGTAGCATACTTAATCGCTTGTGCTTTTTCATGAATACTGTGTCTATCATATTTTCGCGATTGTACAATAGAAGAATGTAAATATAAGTTATGTGGCATAATAGTAGCACCTATGATACCTAGTGCAATATAAAGTATCCCTTGGTTTGTAACAATTTCTTTATGGGGCACAAAACCATTAAGCATATCCATTACTTGTGGAGAAGAAATATAAACTTCAAATACAAAAATAGCCAATACGGTAAAGATTAACGTTCCCACGATAGCTTCAATCTTTCTGAAGCCAAATTTCATGATGAATAATAATAAGAATACATCAAATACAGTGATTAATGCACCTACAATTAATGGTATGCCAAAGATTAAATCTAATGCGATAGCACTTCCTATAACTTCTGCAATATCAGTAGCGATAATTGCTAATTCTGCAATAATCCAGAACATAATTGCTACAGGCTTATTTAAAAAATGACGTGTCATTTGTGCTAAATCCATACCAGTTGCTATTCCTAATCTCACAGTCATACTTTGTAACAACATAGCAGATAAGCTAGAGATTAAGATTACGAATAACAAGGTATAGCCATATTGTGCTCCTCCTTGCATGGATGTAATCCAATTTCCGGGATCCATGTAACCAACAGCGACAAGCAATCCTGGTCCTAAAAAAGCCAGAAATTTTTGACTTGCACTATCATTATGATTGAAGTTGATGGTGTTATTGATTTCATCTAAACTTCGTTGTTGTTCCTGATTGTTACTATTGATATTCAATAAAATCACCCCCATTAATATATGAGTATATATTAACCTAAAGAAAATATTAGGTCAACCTAAAAATATTGGGGCAATAAAAATGCTTGAATGACTTTTCATAATTTAAATCACTCAAGCATTTTAAATTTATTGATAAAATTTTAAAAATTCATCAAAAGTTTCCTCAACAAATTTTAGGAAAGACTTATCAGATTGTAATCTTTTATCGGTAGGTGATAATGTTCTGGCAACAAAAAATTCACCTTTTTTAACATTTTTGACTCTATCGATAGCAGCATGCAACTCTTCATTACTCATATCGTTGATATAGTGCTTTTCAGATTTCATATGATCTAGAGAAACACTATAATCACTAGGTAATGATGTCAGTTTATCAAAATGTTTATCAAATATTTTCACTTTTTCTTCTTTATTTCTACCTTCGTGCATGATACCGAACATAATGAAAAGCTGATTTCTAAACAATCCGATTTGAAAGTGTGGTAACATTTTATAACCACGTTTATTAGGAGCAAAAGCTACCCATGTATCGATAGGTGGATTGACACTTCTACGTGCGTGTTTAGCTACGTGAGCATAAAATGTTTCACCTGTTTGTGTAGTAAAATATTCTTCAAAATAAGATCCTAATTGATGAAGTTGAGGTCTGACATAGTCATTAAGTGCTTCCATTCTTTGATCTAATCCTTCGACTTCAAAAGCTTTAAAATCTTTAGGTGAAAAAGTATATTGAGTCATCATATGCCTCCTTTTAATATGATTAGGAATATTGTAGCATAAACTTTTAAAGTTTATCTAAAATAAGGATGGTCATTCTCTTGATTTACGAAGTCTTTTTAAAGGTAAAATAGTGTGTATTCATATAAATTTACATAGTTATTCATGTATAATATGTAGTAATAGGAGATGATACGATGGCTTTATATGATTTTGCAAAAGGATTGATACTAGAAGCAGGAAATAAGGTAAGATTGATGATGCAAGAAGAATTAGACATTAAGACTAAATCAAATCCTAATGATTTAGTTACAAATGTGGATAAGGCGACAGAGAATTATCTATATGAAACGATTCTTCATAATTATCCAGATCATCAGGTTATTGGCGAAGAGGGGCATGGTCATAATCTCGAGTATTTAAATGGGGTTATTTGGGTTATTGATCCGATTGATGGAACGCTTAATTTTGTTCACCAAAAAGAAAATTTTGCCATCTCTATTGGTATTTATCATGATGGGAAGCCTTATGCAGGTTTTGTTTATGATGTCATGAAAGATGTTTTATATCATGCAAAGGTTGGACAGGGTGCATTTGAAAACACACATAAACTTGAAATGATTCAAAACACCGAACTTAAAAGAAGTATTATAGGTATTAATCCTAATTGGCTTACGAAACCAATACTTAGTGATATTTTTAGTTCAATAGTGAATGATGCAAGAAGTGCACGAGCATATGGTAGTGCAGCATTAGAAATTATTAGTGTAGCGAAAGGTCAATTGGCGGCTTACGTTACACCTAGATTACAACCGTGGGATTTTGCAGGAGGATTGTTGATTTTGAACGAAGTAGGCGGGATAGGAACCAACTTATTAGGCGATAAATTAGACTTCAATCAACCGAATTCAATATTAATAGCAAATCCTAGCCTTCATCGTGAAATATTAAACCATCATTTAAATCAGCAAAGAGATACGCTTATTACACTCCATGAAAAAAGATTTGGAAAGAGATAGAAAGACGGAATCAATAGAGTTAAAAATTTATCTATTTTATTTAGTATGAAGATTTCAAATTTCTTTGTTCTTCAAACCTTAATTTGAAGAATGTCTTATAAGGAGTTTAGAACCACTAAAAGTTTGATATAAGTATTGTTGAGTTATCTCTTTATAAAAAATATAAAAGCCTAGGGCATAGTTGTTGTCCTAGGCTTTCATAATGTGTAGACGGTCAATGACTGAATTGAAAATGTACTGATATGAGGGTTATTTCATAATGAATTGTAGGTCACATCAGAGAGAATTTCACTCAGTTCATTCTACGAATCATCTAGGTGAAGAATCTTTACCCGAGTGAAACGACGAATTCAAGTTAAATTCCGTCTACTCTACCTCGATTGATTATGTTCATCATAAATAACTCACTGTTATGAAAAGTGTTAGATTTAAAATCTACTGAATCAAAATTTGAAAGTGTTCAAGACTTATAATATTTGATTTAAAATTACAAGTTCATATAAGTATTACAATTACGTACAATGACTGTCTTTGTGTGGTTTTAATAAAATCAATATAATGATAAATAAATTTTTATAGCCAATTGTTTTTGCGATATTTCTTTTTCACACTGAACCCAACACCAAATGTTGCAATGAGAAGTATAAATGTTAAAATCATCATTGGAACATTAGCAGCACCTAATGCGAAACTAAATAATGTTAAAAAAATGACAGCCAATATTGAGAAGATCCAGAAAATACCTTTAGATTTTTTTTGTTGCATCCCATACCCCACCTTTTACTTATCTTTTCAATAATATATGATATAATAAAACAGTTGCAATTAAAAGTGGGAGTATACACAAGAAAGGAATTTATAAAATGACTAATTTAAGAGAAGATGTTCGTAATATAGCGATTATTGCGCATGTCGACCATGGTAAGACAACATTAGTAGACCAGTTGCTTAAACAATCAGGTATATTTCGTGAAAACGAACATGTCGACGAGCGTGCAATGGACTCTAATGATTTAGAAAGAGAACGTGGTATTACTATTCTTGCTAAGAATACAGCGATAGATTATAAAGATACGCGTATCAATATCTTAGACACACCTGGACACGCTGATTTTGGTGGTGAAGTTGAACGTATCATGAAAATGGTTGACGGTGTTGTACTAGTGGTTGACGCATATGAAGGTACAATGCCTCAAACTCGTTTTGTTCTTAAAAAAGCTTTAGAACAAAACTTAAAACCGGTTGTAGTTGTGAATAAAATTGATAAACCAGCTGCTAGACCTGAGGGAGTTGTAGATGAAGTATTAGACTTGTTCATTGAATTGGAAGCGAATGATGAGCAATTAGACTTCCCAGTTGTTTATGCTTCAGCAGTGAATGGAACAGCAAGTTTAGACTCTGAAAAGCAAGACGAAAATATGCAATCCCTATATGAGACGATTATTGACTATGTACCGGCACCAGTAGATAATTCAGATGAACCATTACAATTCCAAATTGCTTTACTAGATTATAATGATTATGTAGGTCGTATAGGCGTTGGACGTGTGTTCAGAGGTAAAATGCGTGTAGGTGATAATGTATCACTAATTAAATTAGATGGTACAGTTAAGAACTTTCGTGTGACGAAGATATTTGGTTACTTTGGTCTTAAACGTGAAGAAATTGAAGAAGCACAAGCAGGAGACTTAATAGCTGTTTCAGGTATGGAAGATATTAACGTTGGTGAAACAGTTACACCACATGATCATCGTGATCCATTACCGGTGTTACGTATTGATGAACCAACTCTAGAAATGACTTTTAAAGTAAATAACTCTCCGTTTGCTGGACGTGAAGGTGATTATGTAACAGCTCGACAAATTCAAGAAAGATTAGATCAACAACTTGAAACAGATGTTTCTTTAAAAGTTACACCGACTGATCAACCAGATTCATGGGTTGTTGCTGGTCGTGGTGAACTACACTTGTCTATTCTTATTGAAAACATGAGACGAGAAGGCTTTGAATTACAGGTTTCTAAACCTCAAGTTATTTTAAGAGAAATCGATGGTGTGTTAAGTGAACCATTTGAGCGTGTACAATGTGAAGTGCCTTCTGAAAATGCCGGGGCAGTGATTGAGTCATTAGGTGCACGAAAAGGTGAAATGTTAGATATGATGACGACCGACAATGGTTTGACGCGTTTAATCTTTATGGTACCTGCACGCGGTATGATTGGTTATACTACTGAATTTATGTCTATGACACGTGGTTATGGAATTATTAACCATACATTTGAAGAATTTAGACCACGAGTTAAAGCTCAAATCGGTGGTAGACGTAATGGTGCGTTGATTTCTATGGACCAAGGTCAAGCAACATCTTATGCGATTATTAACTTAGAAGATCGTGGTGTTAACTTTATGGAACCAGGTACTGAAGTATATGAAGGTATGATTGTTGGTGAACATAATCGTGAGAACGATTTAACAGTAAATATTACTAAAGCAAAGCATCAAACAAACGTACGTTCAGCTACTAAAGATCAAACACAAACGATGAATCGTCCTAGAATTTTAACATTAGAAGAAGCGTTACAATTTATCAATGATGATGAATTGGTGGAAGTAACTCCTGAAAGTATTCGCTTAAGAAAGAAAATACTTAATAAATCTGCCCGTGAAAAAGAAGCGAAAAGAGTTAAACAATTAATGCAGGACGAACAATAATTTAGTTATATAACAAAGGGTGCAACCACAGTAATAATTTTCATTATTAAGGTTGCACCCTTTATTTATGTTAGATACTTTGAAATTTTCAAATATATCATTTTAATCTCGTTTGCTTTGTTTAGGTGTATCGAGTCTACTCTTACAATCATCGCACATAAAAGTGCGTATAGGATTATTTCTTAAGCGTTTAGCCTCGACTGTATGTTCATCAATAAAAACCTTAGTATCGCAAATAATACATTGAACCTTTCTCATATTAAAGCACCTCTATATGTGTGACATACTTAAATTGATGAGAGTATCCTTCCTCAGGTATATATATAAAACTATCAACGGCATTATCACTATATAAACGTTTGCCATTCCTAGAAAATTGAAAGAACAAATAAGGTAATAAGTCCATGGGTACATTGATAGAGTAATCTTTATTAGAAAGTTTTATTGTGCTAGCATTCTCCATGGGTTCGGCATTTTTGAAAAATGGTGTCATATTTATCACAAATGTCTCATCTAAAACCGAACGTTTTTTATATTTAATTTCAGAATCAAGCGTTGGCGGATTTGTTTGTCCTTCTAAAATAGCACGGTTCCATTCCTTGTTATCATCAAAGTTGATGGGTCTACTACCATCAAATACCCCACGTTCTAAATCATCAATAGTAACTTTTCTATCGTCAAATATCCAAGTCGTACTATCCAATGAAATAGGGAAATTGACTGCTCCTTTTATTTGAATCATAAATGCCCACTCCCTAAATTTTTATCTTTTATTATTTTAACACAAAATCGCTTTCACTTAATTTAAATTCGCTTGCTTTTTAACTTTCAGTAGGATAAACTTCTATTGTGAAGATATTAATTGAAACGATAGGGGGAATATGTCATGTCTAACCAATCGAAGTTAAATAGTGCGGCATATGACCAATTGAATAAAGATGCAGACAGAATATTACATCTAATTAAAGTTCAAATGGATAACTTAACTTTACCTTCTTGTCCACTTTATGAAGAGGTTTTAGATACTCAAATGTTTGGTTTACAAAAGGAAGTTGATTTCGCAGTTCAACTTGGATTAGTTGATAAAGAAGATGGTAAGCAATTAATGCTAAGACTTGAAAAAGAACTTTCTAAATTGCACGAAGCATTTACGAATGTTTAAACTTTTTATTTGTAATTAATTGTAAAAATAATGTATTCGCTAAATTGAGAGTATGCATAATGTCTTATGTTTAAAGAAAATATTGATAGATGATTAATTGTGCGAGTCAATCATCGCATAAATGACTGAGTTGATATTAATTCTGATATCTTTCTCGGTCTTTTTTGTTGTAAGCTTTAAAAGTGAAATTGATTTGAAAGCAGACTAAAAAAAGCCCATTTCTCTCAAATATTGTTAAAGTAAATTTAAATCATGGATTTTAATGGTAGATGTATTTGTTTATATTTGTTTAATAGATACGTTGAAGTATATAATAGATAAGAACGCTTTTTAGTAGCGATGTGTTTTACTAAGTCAACAAAGAGATAAATTTTAATCATTTAGTATTGGAAGATCTAGTATATGAAAAATTTTAAAAATATAATGCGATATATTGGAAAGACTTCTAAATTTATCGATTATCCATTGTTAATAACTTATGTTGTCCTCTGTTTGATTGGATTAGTAATGGTTTATAGCGCAAGCATGGTTGCAGCTACAAAAGGTACTTTAACCGGGGGAGTACCAGTTTCAGGTACATACTTTTACAATCGACAACTTTTATACGTTATCATGAGCTTTATTATCGTATTTTTTATGGCTTTTATTATGAATGTTAAAATATTAAAAAAGCCTAATGTTCAAAAAGGTATGATGATTGGAATTTTTATACTTTTACTACTAACTTTAGTAATAGGAAAAAATATCAATGGTTCTAAAAGTTGGATTAACTTAGGATTCATGAACTTACAGGCTTCGGAGTTATTGAAGATTGCAATAATTCTATACATACCATTTATGATTGAAAAGAAGATGCCTGCGGTGAGACATAATATTAAATTAATATTAGGACCAATTTTGTTTGTTGTAACATGTTTGATACTTGTTCTTTTTCAAAAAGATGTTGGTCAAACAATGCTAATTGTGATCATATTCTTCTCAATTATTTTTTACTCAGGTATCGGTGTGCAGAATATGCTAAAATGGGGTACTTTGGTAGCTATTGGTTTTATCATCGTAGCTACATTTATGTTCATGTTAGACATGGTTCCAAGTTATTTGCAGGCACGTTTTAGTACGTTAACCAATCCATTTAGTCAAGAATCAGGTACAGGATATCATATTTCTAATTCTCTTTTGGCAATTGGCAATGGTGGGTTGTTCGGACGTGGTCTAGGAAATAGTATTATGAAGCTTGGTTATTTGCCAGAGCCACATACAGACTTCATATTTGCTATTATTTGTGAAGAGATGGGATTAATCGGTGGCTTAATCGTTTTAATTTTAGAGTACTTTATTGTATATCGAGCTTTCCAACTTGCTAATAAAACGCAATCGTATTTTTATAAATTAGTTTGCGTTGGGATAGCTAGTTATATCGGAAGCCAAACATTTGTAAATATCGGTGGTATTTCTGCCACAATTCCACTTACTGGTGTACCGTTACCATTTATCAGTTTTGGTGGTTCATCGATGATTAGTTTAAGTATAGCCATGGGATTACTGCTTATTACAGCAAAACAGATAAAACAAGATGATAAACGACTGAAACAACGTAAGGTAGATATTAAACGTCGATATAATTAATTAAATAGTATATAAAATTTATAATATCAAGTTAAGACTATAGCCCAAGAAGAATGTAAATTATTCCTCTTGGGTTTTTCATATCATAATATTTGGTATAGTTAGTCACTACTCATGATCATAATTTAAGATTCTGTAAATCTGCATACTTTAACTAGCGTCATTCTTATATAGATGATAATATTAAGTTATTAACATTTATAAGTTTTCTAGTAATTGACTGACAACTTAACTTACACATAGTGCAGTCAGTTTGAACTAATTTATTTAATTAAATGTTACAAATTGATAAATGATATGATTCTTTCATGAATTACTATAGAATTATTCAATCATTTGAGATAAAATTTTATTATCTAATTATTTAGAAAATTCGTAACATTCTAAGGGGTGTCTTGGCTTTTGAAACAAATAAAGAAATTACTTGTTGCTAACCGTGGTGAAATCGCTATTAGAATTTTTAGAGCGGCAGCAGAATTAAATATTAGTACAGTAGCAATTTATTCTAATGAAGATAAAAGTTCGTTACATAGATATAAAGCAGATGAATCCTATTTAGTGGGAAGTGACTTAGGACCTGCTGAAAGTTATTTGAATATCGAACGTATCATCGAAGTAACTCTTCGCGCGGGTGTCGATGCAATTCATCCTGGGTATGGTTTTTTAAGTGAAAATGAGCAATTTGCACGCCGATGTGCTGAGGAAGGCATTAAATTTATAGGTCCGCATCTAGAACATCTAGACATGTTCGGAGATAAGGTTAAGGCAAGAACAACTGCTATTAACGCTAACTTACCTGTAATCCCAGGTACAGATGGTCCTATTGAAAGTTTTGAAGCTGCAGAACAGTTTGCTAATGAAGCAGGTTACCCACTTATGATTAAGGCCACTAGCGGTGGCGGCGGTAAAGGTATGCGAATCGTTCGTGAATCAAGCGAGTTAGAAGACGCTTTCCATCGTGCGAAATCAGAAGCCGAAAAGTCATTTGGTAATAGTGAAGTTTATATTGAAAGATATATTGATAATCCAAAACATATAGAAGTTCAAGTTATTGGTGACGAATTCGGGAATATCATTCATTTGTATGAAAGAGATTGCTCCGTGCAAAGACGTCATCAAAAGGTCGTTGAAGTTGCACCTTCAGTAGGTCTTTCTAACAAATTAAGAGAGCGAATTTGTGATGCCGCAATTCAACTGATGAAAAATATTAAATATGTCAACGCTGGAACAGTGGAATTTTTAGTTTCTGGAGATGAATTTTTCTTCATTGAGGTTAATCCACGTGTTCAAGTTGAGCATACAATTACTGAAATGATTACTGGTATAGACATTGTAAAAACGCAAATTTTAGTTGCTGATGGAGAATCGTTATTTGGAGATAAAATCTCTATGCCACACCAAAATGAAATACAAACTTTAGGGTATGCGATACAATGTCGTATAACAACTGAAGATCCTACTAATGATTTTATGCCAGATTCTGGCACAATTATTGCATATCGATCAAGTGGCGGTTTTGGAGTGAGACTTGATGCAGGTGATGGATTCCAAGGTGCAGAAATTTCACCTTACTATGATTCACTATTAGTTAAGCTTTCTACACATGCCGTTTCATTTAAACAAGCTGAAGAGAAAATGGAACGTTCATTACGCGAAATGCGAATTCGTGGTGTAAAAACGAATATTCCATTTCTCATCAATGTTATGCGTAATGATAAATTTAGAAGTGGTGATTATACTACTAAATTTATTGAAGAAACACCTGAACTTTTCGATATTGCACCGACATTGGATAGAGGTACCAAGACTTTAGAGTATATTGGTAATGTGACGATAAACGGATTTCCTAATGTAGAAAAGCGTCCAAAACCAGAATATGAATCTACCAAAATCCCAAAAATTTCTCAAAAGAAAATCAATCAGTTATCTGGAACAAAACAAATCCTTGAGCAACATGGACCAACAGGTGTTGCAAATTGGGTGAGAGAACAAGAAGATGTTTTAATTACCGATACTACATTTAGAGATGCACACCAATCTTTACTTGCAACACGAGTAAGAACAAAAGATATGATGAACATTGCATCTAAAACTGCTGAAGTGTTTAAAGATAGTTTTTCATTAGAAATGTGGGGTGGTGCAACATTTGATGTCGCTTATAATTTCTTGAAAGAGAATCCATGGGAACGTTTAGAAAGATTGCGCAAAGCCATTCCGAATGTGTTATTCCAAATGTTATTACGCGCTTCGAACGCAGTAGGTTATAAAAACTATCCTGATAACGTAATTAAGAAATTCGTTCATGAAAGTGCAAAAGCTGGTGTAGATGTTTTCCGTATTTTCGACTCATTGAACTGGGTTGATCAAATGAAAGTAGCAAATGAAGCTGTTCAAGAAGCGGGAATGGTATCTGAGGGTACAATTTGCTATACAGGTGATATTTTAAATGCTGAACGTTCTAATATTTATACTTTAGATTATTACGTTAAAATGGCTAAAGAGCTGGAAAGAGAAGGATTCCATATTTTAGCAATTAAAGATATGGCTGGTTTGTTGAAACCGAAGGCAGCTTACGAATTAATTGGTGAATTACGTGAGGCAACACATCTTCCAATTCATTTACATACACATGATACAAGTGGAAATGGATTGTTGACATATAAACAAGCCATTGATGCTGGCGTAGATATTATTGATACTGCTGTTGCATCTATGAGTGGTTTAACGAGTCAACCAAGTGCAAACTCATTATATTATGCACTAAATGGATTCCCACGTAATTTAAGAACTGATATTGATGGTTTAGAAGAATTAAGTCATTACTGGTCTGTAGTCAGACCTTACTATGCAGACTTTGAGAGTGATATCAAATCACCAAATACAGAAATTTATCAACATGAAATGCCGGGTGGCCAATATTCAAACTTAAGTCAACAAGCTAAAAGTTTAGGATTGGGTGAACGTTTTGATGAAGTCAAAGAGATGTATCGTCGTGTCAACTTCCTGTTTGGAGATCTTGTAAAAGTAACACCATCTTCAAAGGTAGTTGGAGATATGGCACTATATATGGTGCAAAATGATCTTGATGAAGATACTGTCATCAATGATGGTTATAAATTAGATTTCCCAGAATCTGTTGTGTCATTCTTTAAAGGTGATATTGGACAACCTGTCAATGGATTCAACAAGAAATTGCAAGATGTTATTTTAAAAGGACAGCAACCAATTACTGAAAGACCAGGGGAATACTTGGAGCCAGTCGATTTTGAAGCAATCCGTCAAGAATTAAGCGACATACAACAAGACGAGGTAACAGAACAAGATATAATTAGTTATGTACTTTATCCGAAGGTATATAAACAATATATTCAAACTAAAGAGCAATTTGGTAATGTATCTTTACTGGATACACCGACATTCTTATTCGGCATGCGTAATGGTGAAACAGTTGAAATCGAAATTGATACTGGTAAACGTCTAATTATTAAATTAGAAACAATCAGTGAACCAGATGAGAATGGTAAACGTACAATTTATTACGCTATGAATGGTCAAGCAAGACGTATTTATATTCAAGATGAAAATGTAAAAACGAATGCTAATGTTAAACCTAAGGCCGATAAATCGAATCCAAATCATATTGGTGCTCAAATGCCTGGTTCTGTAACTGAAGTTAAAGTGTCAGTAGGTGATGAAGTTCAAGCTAATCAACCATTATTAATCACTGAAGCAATGAAGATGGAAACGACGATTCAGGCGCCATTTGATGGAATTATTAAGCAAATAAATGTTGCTAATGGAGATGCCATTGCCACAGGAGATTTATTAGTGGAAATTGAAAAACAATCATAGTTAATATGACCATCTAGAATTAGTAAGATATTTAGATGGTCTATTTTTACTTAAATATATTAAAACACGCCACTTATCTTACCGTTATGGTATTTTGAGTGGCGTGTCTTTTTAATTGTTATAAATTTATGAAAAAAATAAATTATTTTAGACTTCTCGTCGTTCTTAACATTAGTAAAATAAAGTAAGCAATCATTCCGAATAAGTATGTGATAAACAAAGCATGGAATAACGCAATAATTAAATTGACATTAGTTATGACTGATAAAGCACCTGTAATAACTTGAAGGATAACAAGTATAAATGATGCAGTATAACCATAGCGTACAGTTCGATTATCTGAATAATTCTTAATAGCGTGTATAAATGTAATCATAATCCAGATAAAAGTGATGAGGGCCATACCTCTGTGCGAGAATTGTACCCAATCATGCGCATTATGAGGAACGATATCATCAAATGGAATAGGCCAAGCACCATAAGCAAGACTTGATTTAGTATGTCTAACTAAAGCACCAGTATAAATAGTTAAGTATACTATGATAGCCATCAACCAAGTTAAGATACGTAAAGGTTTGTGAATAAATAAAATGTCAGCTTCATATTTTTTGTCAATTGAGAAAATAATTAATGTCATTAAGAAAACAGAAGAGAAACTGATAAGTGATATACCAAAATGTAGTGCTAATACATAAGGATTTTGTTGCCATATCACAGCAGCAGCACCTACAAGTGCTTGAACTAATAAAAAACCAACACTAATAATAGAGAGTGGTTTGATTTCTTTAATATATCCAATATTTTTCCAAGCTGTAATTACAAGCCATAATACAACTATAAGTGAAATGGCTGATACTGCGCGATGACTCAGTTCTATAATTGTTTGTATTGGTAAATTTTCTGGAAGTAGAGCGCCGTTACATAAAGGCCAAGACGAGCCACAACCATCTTCTGATCCTGTTTTAGTTACGAGGGCGCCACCTAATTGTACAAAGGTCATAATAATCGTAGCTAAAACACCTAACCATTTAAGGTTTTGCTTTCTAAACAATGATAAACACCCCATCATTAATTTAAAGTATTAAATTATAATATTACATAATAGAATAAAGTCATTGAAAGACTCGTTAATTGATACTTCATTAAATACGACACTTGAAGAAAAATGACTTTAAATTAATGTACATATTTTTACTTTTAACTTATTATACCAAGAATAACATTTTTAAGTGTGTCACAAAATTGACGATTTATAATGTCGTAAAAGTGTCACAATTTAATTTTATAAAACCTAGTCTTTTTATGTGATTTACTATATCATTATACTATATGAGAAATTTAAGGAGGGGAATTATGAACAAAGATCAAACTTTGTCACATACTACGGGCCGTGTATCCTTCAAAGAATTACAACAAATTATTAAAATGGGCCTTGTTCAAGGTAATTTAATACCTGCTTTTGCAGGCGCATGGCTTGCAATAGTAATGACAAACCATTCCTTCCTATCTTCCATTCCACAAATACTATTGATGCTAGTTGGCTCTACGCTTATTATGGGGGGCGCTTGTGCTTTAAATAATTATTATGATCAAGATATTGATCGCATTATGCCAAGTAAGCAAAGTAGACCAACAGTAAATGATAGAATATCTGATAGAAACTTATTAATGTTAAGTTTTGGGATGATGTTAATAGGTGAAGCATGTTTATTCTTATTAAATATACCTTCTGGTGTTTTAGGATTAATTGGTATTGTTGGATATGTATCTTACTATTCAATTTGGTCTAAGCGTCACACAACTTGGAATACTGTTGTTGGAAGTTTTCCTGGAGCTGTACCGCCATTAATTGGTTGGGTAGCTATCGATGGATCATTAAGTTTACCAGCAGTAGCACTCTTCTTAGTTGTCTTTTGTTGGCAACCCATCCATTTCTACGCTCTTGCAATTAAACGTAGTGATGAGTATGCGCTTGCAAATATTCCTATGTTACCATCAGTGAAAGGTTTCAAACGGACAAGAGTAAGCATGTTTATTTGGTTAGTGTTATTATTACCATTACCATTCTTATTATCTAATTTAGGTGTAACTTTTGTTGTTATTGCTACACTACTTAATTTAGGATGGTTAGCTTTAGGTTTTACAACGTTCAGAAAAGAATCTAATCAAACTAAATGGGCAACGCAAATGTTCATTTATTCATTGAATTACTTAGTAGTATTCTTTGCGCTCGTTGTAGTTGTTTCATTAATCAAGATGATATAAATTAACTTAAGTAAGGATGAAACTTATGAACGTACCCATTTTACCAACGATAAGTACATCGTGTATTGTTATTAGTGCGATTTTAGTCGCTATTGGTTGGACATTGATTTGGAAACGTCAAGTTCATAAGCATAAAAACATTATGCTATGGGCTGCCTTTTTCGCTTTAACATTCTTTATTATTTATGCAGCAAGAACTATTTTTATCGGTAATACAGCTTTCGGTGGACCAAGTTCTATTAAAGTTTATTACACTATTTTCTTGGTTTTCCATATCATTCTTGCAACAGTTGGTGGCGTTTTAGGCTTAATTCAAATCATTTTAGCCTTCAAAGATAAACTTCATATTCACAGAAAGATTGGGCCTTGGGCTTCAATAATTTGGTTCTTTACCGCAATTACTGGTGTTGCAGTTTATGTATTGTTATATATATTGTATCCAGGTGGAGAAACAACATCATTGCTTAAAGCTACATTAGGTCTATAAATTTTCTTTATAAGAGCCTGAGACAAAATGGTTGTCTCAGGTATTTTTATGTACTGAACGAAGATAACTTAGTTGTCAGGTTGTCATAAATTATACAATAAACAAATTTTTTATTCCTAATCATTATCTACTATTTCTACAGTTACATACATATCACATATGACTCAAATCCTATCTAAATATTTTAAATAAATTGAAGCGAGATCTGTAATCATACTGAAGTCGTTTTTTACTGATACGATATATATCTATTCAATATTTACCTTTTAATATGTTCGAAAATTTATTCATGTTTACTTTGGTATAAATAAAGAATACAAAAGCATTTAAAATTTTTTATAAGAATAATGATGGGGATTGTTTACACGTTTCACTTATGTTGAAAAAGGTTAGGACATTTTTGTACAATATATATAATTATTAAGAGGTGGGTGAAAGATGAAGAAGTTAATAATTAAAGTTATTGGTGTTATATTATTAGTGACATTTTTAATTTATCTCTTTTACTCACCACGTTTAAAGTTTGATGTTCTAGAGAATCCTAATAAAAATAGCAAGACGACTAAGACAGAGCAATTTAAACAGGCGAATAAGGATGCTAAGAACCCTAAACCTAAAGAAGGGATAGGGACTTGGATTGGAAAAGATATTAAAACTCTAACGCATCATTATGGACAAGCTGACCGGTCTTATCCATATAAAAATGGTTTAAAAAATTATGTCTTTAAACACAAAGATGAATATTATATTGTCAGTACTAATAAAGGAACAATCACATCAGTTTATGCCACAGGAAAAGGTGTAAAAGTGAGCCCACTTAAAATAGGTGAAAATTCATCTCATATTTTTGAAGATACTAGTATTAATCCAGAACCAACTGTCAAGACGAAAGGTAAAACTTATAAATTTGAAATGTCTGATGAAGATTTAAAGACACAGACGTTAATTAAATATGGAGATGTTTATGCTCAAATATATTCTGATCAACAGACTAATAAAATTTTGGCAGTGAGATTTTTAGATGCAAATACATTGGCAACACTACAACCATATAAGTTAAATAGAGTAGAAGATGAGGGACGAATTAGTGAAAGTTCCGACGATAAAATTCCTCATGAACAAAATCCTAATCAATTGATTACACTCTATGAAGTAACGAATAAAATGAGAGAAATGAAAAATTTAAAATCACTTAAAGTTAATAACGATATTGCTCGTATTGCTGCTATCAATTTGTATGAAGCAACGGATAAAGAATCTGACAGTGTGGAGTTTACTGAGAATGCTTTAACACAGCGACTGGATGAGCGCCATGTAAGTTATAAGTCGGCAAGTCAAAATGTAGGTTATGATTTTGACGATGTACCTACACTTATCCATAGTTGGATTAATTCTGATATTCATCGCTCGCGCTTGTTAAGTAATAAGTATGATGAAATGGGTGGAGAAGTGATGAGTGATTACTACTCATTAATATTTGTAGAAAAGTAAAGTAAATAAAGGATGATTCTGTGATTACTGAAGAAATATTAGACATTTTAGATGATATTGAGGATATCTCGGATATGATTGTACAATCTGATATTTATGTATCATACCGACGAGCTAAAATACAATTAGATGCTGATGATGAGGCAAGTCTATTTTATCAAGCTTTTCTAAAAGTGAAAGATAAGTATGATGATGTGATGAGATTTGGAAAATATCATCCCGACTACAAAGATATTATGTTAGAAACACGACAACGAAAACGTGCTTATGAAATGCTTCCAGTAGTAATGGAGTATAAAGCAAAGGAAGTGGCATTACAAAATTTAATTGACGAAGTGATGTCCAAAATCGCATTTGCTGTTTCTGAACATGTAAAAATTGAAACAGGTAATCCTTTCTTCCAAACTGGGCATGATGGATGTGCATCTGGTGGCACATGTAACTGTTCATTGTAATTAAAAGGCATGATCAAAGCATTATTTAATCAGTAATATCAAAGAATAATGTTTGTGTAATTAATGTTATACAGAAGATAAATCTTTGTAATTAAGAATTTGTTACTTTGAAGGAAGCGGTTTGTATCATTTTTAAGAGACGTGAAATGGATTAATAAACTATTTCACACCTCTTTTTGTCCATTATAGTTTTATGAAAGGCAAGTCTACTATATATACATTTTATAAAACAAAATTTTAGATTCGCACTTTATCAAAGTCATTTCTATTTTTAACGATGCTCATTTATGAAAAATACTTGTACCGCTCAAACTATATACAAAGTAAAATAGATTAAATAATGACATCGTAAATATTGCATTATTTAGCTAAAGATAAATTAATGTTAAAAGACTAAAAGTAAATACACTTTCATTTCAGAAACGCGCGGTAGATATGTTAAATACCTAGGACAATTCGGATGTCCTAGGTATTTTGAGTTAAATTAATAATGAGCAATCATTAAAAAACTTATATTTCAATTTATTTTAATGTTTCTTTAAATTGTTGACCTAAATCTGGGCGATCTGTCACTAAGGTATGAACACCTTTATGATATAAGTCTGTCATTAAATCTATACTATTCACACCATAGTAACCGGGTACAATATTATTTAAGTTAAGCCATTGAATGAAACGCTTAGAAGTTAATGAAATTCCTTTATATGCAACTGGCATTTGGAATGTGTCCGCTTGAGGTTTAAATGTATGACCTAACATTCCATTAAATTTAAGAAAACCTTCAGCAACTTCGGCTTCACTAGCACCGATAGCAATGTCAGCTTGGTTATACTCAGTGAAACGTTGAATTTGTTTTTTATGGAAACTTGTAACGAGCACTCGATGTTGTGCCCCATGTTTGATGATATTATCGAAAATCACTTTTGGTGCGATACGACCTTCATAGGTGTCTGGCGCATCTTTTAAATCCACATTGATATACATATTAGGGTACAATTCAAGCAGTTCCTCGAATGATAAAATCTTAGCTTTATCATGCCCGCGATAAGGGGTTTGATTATTGATATCAGTAAAATGATATCCCGCATCTAAGCGTTTTAGTTCAGCTAGAGTATGTTCACTCACTTTACCTGAACCATTAGTTGTACGGTCGACAAGTGCATCGTGAAAAACAATGAGTTGTTCATCTTTAGTTAGTCGTACATCTGTTTCAAAGCCATCCAGTCCATATTCAACAGCATTATCAAATGCCAACTGTGTTTGCTCTGGACGCATTGCCATGCCACCTCTATGTGCAAGTATGTAAGGTGCTTGACCTGAGAAGAAAGGTGGAATTGATTTTAATTGTTGCGGTGGTTTATTTTTATTTTTAAAAAAGTAAAATAGACTGCTTATAATACCGGCTGTTGCTAAAGTACCATTAATAAACCATTTTTTTGAATGAGCCATAATCGAATCCTCCTAGTGATAGTTAAAGTGAGTGTATCCCAATACTATTGTTGGGTACGATGGTTATGATTACTTTTTCTCATCATTATTTTAAGATAAATAAAGTTTAAAGTCATAGAATTTCAATATTACTTTTATCGTTTAGGTTAATCCTTAGTTATTTCATTACTTATAAAGTCATGATATGATAACAAATGTATAAATAATGGAGTGAGTAAGAAATGAATATAATTCCTAGAACGAGTTTAATTATTTATTTAAAACATATGAAACATGAGCGACAAATTAGAAAATATGGTCACATCGTGCACTCAAACCGTCAACGAAAATATGTTGTGATGTATATAAATGAAGCAGATGCTGACAATATTGTTCATAAACTTATGCAACTCAAGTACGTTCACGACATTCAAGGTTCTCCATATAAATATTTGAAAAAAACATATGAAAAAGAAAAACATGAAATACAATAGAGTATCAATTTATTGCAAAGGTGGTATCCATCTTTGAAGACGCAAAACACTGATAAGGTAGTTAAAATATAATTCTAAGTCTGGGTACACATCAGGAGGTTGTACGTCGATACCTACAACTGGAATGTCATAATTTTCTGCAGCTGAATTAATCATCTTGAATTTTTTGTTGCCCTCTGGATAGGGATATTTTAATGCATTTGTCATGATGTACATGGCCTGGAAATGTTTTTCAGCAGTAGGGTTCATTATTATTGCGACGGATGATAATTGTTTCTCAGAATGAGGTGTATGGAAATATACAATACGATTGATTCGCGTATGATTATATTCTATAAGAGTAGTAAATTCGAATAAATCGGTTAAACCTTCACCAATTTTAATAAATGATTGTTTCATAAATAAATCAAACTCCTTTATCTTCAAATTATATTAAATAAATGAATGAAATGGAAGTGTGAGTCAATGCGTGTAATTGCGGGTAAGCATAAAAGTAAAGCGCTAGAAAGTTTAGAGGGGCGAAATACTCGCCCAACTATGGATAAAGTTAAGGAAGGTATTTTTAATAGTTTATATGATGTTTCTGGTTTAGGATTAGACTTATTTGCCGGTAGTGGTGCACTAGGCATTGAAGCATTATCACGTGGTATGGATAAAATGATTTTTGTAGATCAAAATTTTAAAGCGGTCAAGGTTATAAAAGCTAATCTTAATCAATTGGATTTAATGTCACAAGCAGAAGTCTATAAAAATAATGCTGACAGAGCACTTAAAGCACTTGCTAAACGAGAAGTACAATTCGATGTTATTTTTTTAGATCCACCTTATAATAAAGGGCTTATAAATGAGGCGATTTCTCGTATAGCAGAGTTTAACTTATTAAAAGAAAATGGTATTATCGTTTGTGAGTTTAGTCATAATGAAGAAATAACAATTGCGCCATTTCAAATGATTAAGCGTTATCATTATGGTTTGACAGATACTTTGTTACTTGAAAAAGGAGAATAATATGAGTAAGACAAGAGCAGTTATTCCCGGTAGTTTTGATCCAATTACATATGGTCACTTAGATATCATTGAAAGAAGCGCCGATCGCTTTGATGAAATCCATGTTTGTGTACTAAAAAATAGTAGTAAAGGTGGAACGTTTGACTCAGAAGAACGCATGGCGTTGATTGAAGAGTCAGTTAAACATTTGCCTAATATTCAAGTGCATCATTTTAATGGATTGCTTGTTGATTTTTGTGATCAAGTAGGTGCAAAGACAATTATTCGAGGTTTAAGAGCTGTAAGTGACTTTGAATATGAACTACGACTTACTTCTATGAACAAAAAGTTAAATAGTAATATTGAAACAATGTACATGATGACAAGTGCAAACTATTCATTTATAAGTTCAAGTATAGTTAAAGAAGTAGCTGCATATCAAGCGGATATATCACCTTTTGTACCGCCTCATGTCGAAAGAGCATTAAAAAAGAAATTTAATGTCTGAGGCGACTGTACATATAGGGGTGTATAACAGTCATTTAGTTCTATATATGAAATGGCTGTCACCTCTTAACTATCCAGTCAAAAATCCCTCAATAGGGTATCTAATTACAAAATACTCTATTGAGGGATTTTAGTCATAATGAACTACAAAACTACAAAAAAGATGTTACAGTTTCTGTTCATAATGATTACAGCAATATATATATAATATGAAGTGATACACCCAATAGAGCAGATTCTTTTATTATAAAGTTAATAGAAAGATGAAAGGTAACTCTATATACGAAATTTGACAAAAAAGCTCAGGTCAGTGAAAGAATAACGTTGACTACAATGGTATTAAACTACAATTATTTTTTGTATCTAACACTATGCTTGAGTTGTAAGACTTCGGGTCTTTTATAACATTTAAATGCGTACTAAGGGTGTGTTAAAGTCTGTCAGTGATTGATTACTTAATAGATTATATACATGAGTCGCTTTAATTTCATTTTTAAAATAATGTGCAGTCTTTTGATTTACATTAGTAATGTAGTGACGATTTGGATAAGTCGCTTTTAAATATTTTAAATACGAACGTCCTTTCTCACTCATTCCTAAAACTCTAACAGCGTTAATTTCCTTGTTAACATCATCTTTCGTTATATTTAATAACACATTCATTAATACACGTTGAATATATGTCTGCGTATAACGTTTTGTTTTAAGGTTTGATATTAGAGACTCAAAGGAATCACTTCGATGAATCATTGTTTGCAAGCGGTTTTCAAAGCCCTCATTTATTGTGTATATAGAATGAAGGCTCTCTTTTGGCTGTGTAATTAATTGGTGTTTGATAAAAGGAAATGTATCCTCAACCGTAGTATGAGGTGTACAATATAGAGATTGTATTTGGTTTGGGACCACATTTTTCCAATCTTCATTATCATTCATTAGAGAACGCCTAATAGATGTTCCACTTGCAAAATGATGGTGATCAATTACTGTTTGATGATGAAGTGAACCTTCTCTTTTAATAGTCAATGCTGACATGCGAGGTGCAAATTGCTGCATTGCTTTAAGGTAGCTTATTCCTAAAATATTGTTTGGGGATTGCAAAAGTGTGTCGTTATGTGTTAACTCACTTAAGATTCGTGGATAGCTTTTACCTTGTTTTAATTTCTCTTTAAAAACTGGATGTGTTTCATAGGCAATCATTTGTGTTGCAAGATATTGTAAATCTTTTAAGGACGCACTTTCACTGCCAAAAGATATAATATCTATATCGAGATACTGAGCCGTTTTAATAGCAATTTCCGCAAAGGTATCACTTGAAGATAAGCTACCTATCAATGGTAGCTCAACGACCAAATCTACAGCAGATAAAGCCATTTCAGTACGTTTAAATTTATGATAGATTGCTGGTTCTCCACGCATCACAAAATTACCACTCATAATGGCAATAGTTACATTAGTTTCAGAGCGTTGTTTTGACAATGAAGCGTGAAATAAGTGCCCGTTATGAAAAGGATTATATTCAGTTATCAGTCCAACACTTTTCATTTGCATTTCTCCTTTTCAGTATTCATCATAAGTATTGTAACAGAACGAGGTATGTTAAGAAAAAATCTTGACAACTTTTGTTTAGAAAGTTAAAATAAATTTTGTGCTTGTTAGAGGTGAAGCCATATGAAATGGTCAATAACACAATTGAGAAAATATCAAGGTAAGCCATTTGAATTTAATCAAACGGTTAATTTTGAGCATTTAAGAGAATCATTAGATTTAATTGATCTTTCAGATATCAATGTTGAAGGACAGTTGACAGTCAAATCAAATGAAGTGATTGCAGATATGCATGTTACTGGAACTTACACAATGCCTTGTGCTCGTACTTTAGTACCAGTTGATGTGCCTCTTGATGTATCTACTTCAGAAGTATTTGATTTGGAAGGCTATGATGGTTATACCGATAGTGACGATCAAGAAGATGAACATTATCATCTTGTAACTGACGGTATGATTAATATTAAAGACATTGCTGAAGAGCTTGTAATTATTGAAAAACCTATGCGTGCCTATTCTGAACATAGTGATCAAATGTTAACTGAAGGCAATGGTTGGGAAGTCATTGATGAAGATCAATTGACTGAAGTTCAAAAAGAGCAAGATAGTGATTCTGAACAAAGAAAAGTTGATCCAAGGCTTCAAAAATTACAACAATTATACGATAAAGATCAATAGCAGTTGAATTAATGATATAATAATTATTAATTGAGCTGACATTTTGAATTAAGTGTCTATTCTAAGGAGGATTAATCATGGCAGTACCAAAAAGAAGAACGTCTAAAACAAGAAAAAATAAACGCCGTACGCATTTTAAAATTTCAGTACCTGGTATGACTGAATGCCCTAACTGTGGCGAATACAAATTATCTCACCGCGTATGTAAAAACTGTGGTTCATACAATGGTGAAGAAGTAGTTTCTAAATAATATAACACAAGAAATAAATCCAACAATCTCGTGTGAGATTGTTGGATTTTTTGTTTTGAACTAGAGTAGCTAGAATAATTTATTTATAGGAATTTAGTACAATAATAAAGTATTTATCATGTCTTACCAATACACTTCATATCTATATTTAAGGAATCTCTTTTTTAAGGATATATAAATAATAAAATCAAACTAATTTAAATATGCCTCTTATATTTATAGAAATTTAGTTGATTTTAAAACAGAGTATTGATTTATGTGTGACCGAATGTAAAAAATACTTAACAATTGAATAGAGCAATTTAATACTCTATATTGTGAATCATCAACGTTGTCACCGAGTGTGTTCTCTTTTTATCTTATTCAGTTTCTTCGTCTTTTGTAGTTATTCAATATTTAATATTGCGATAAATTAATTTTTTAAGAAATTAAAATAACGAGTAAATCGATATTGCGATTTACTCGTTATAAAGATGTTAAGTATTATTTAGATTCTTTTCTTTGTCGTCTTAATAATAGAAGTGAAGATATTAAAGCGATAGAACCAAATACTGTAGTTGTATAATCATATTCATTACTTAGTCCTGTTTCAGGTAATTCAGTACCATTTTTAACATCTGTTTTTGTTTCATCATCATTAGTATTTACTTTAGCATCTTTATCTGCATTGCCTGTATTGCCTTTATTACCTGCATTGCCTTTATTACCTGCATTGCCTTGTTGCGTATTTTGATCACCAGTGGCACCTTGTGTACCAGTTGCTGTTTGATTGTTATTAGGTTTTACTTGAGTACCTTGACCTGTTTGATCAGCGTCTTGACCAGTAGTTGGGTTATTATTTTGATCTGGATTTGGTTTTACTTCAGTATCTTGAGTTGGAGCAGAGCCAGGTTTAACCGTAGCGCCTAACTGAGCACTTTGATTAGGGTTAGAACCCTCTTGCCCAGTATTACCTTGTTCAGCATTTTGATTGTTTTGTTCAGTATTGCCTTGTTGCGTATTTTGATCACCAGTGGCACCTTGTGTACCAGTTGCTGTTTGATTGTTATTAGGTTTTACTTGAGTACCTTGACCTGTTTGATCAGCGTCTTGACCAGTAGTTGGGTTATTATTTTGATCTGGATTAGGTTTTACTTCAGCGTCTTGATTTGGAGCAGAGCCAGGTTTAACCGTCGCACCAGCTTGATCAGTTGTTCCAGGCGCTGATGGTTCAGCATTTTGATTGTTTTGTTCAGTATTACCTTGTTGCGTATTTTGATCACCAGTGGCACCTTGTGTACCAGTTGCTGTTTGATTGTTATTAGGTTTTACTTGAGTACCTTGACCTGTTTGATCAGCGTCTTGACCAGTAGTTGGGTTATTATTTTGATCTGGATTAGGTTTCACTTGAGTGCCTTGATTAGTATTCCCAGGTGCAGTTGTACCAGGTTCAGTCACAGCTGGATTGTTTTCTTCAGGTTTCGGGGACACTTCTCCAGGTTTAGTAGCTCCGTTAATCTCGTCATTACCTTGTCCTGGTGTTACTGTTGCATTAGGTTGACCAGTTTGTTCTTCATTAGCATTTGGAGTACCAGTCACAGCTGGGTTATTATTAGGCTTTACTTGCGTACCATTATTAGGTGTGTTCTCAGTATTACCTGTTTGACCACTTGGTTTTTGATTTCCAGTTTCACCAGTTGTTGCTGTAGTACCTTGGTTACTTGTAGGTTTAATTTGTGTACCTTGATCGTCTGCTGTGTTTGGCTTACCGGTAGGCGTAGAATCTCCAGACGGTTTTACTTGTCCAGCTTGTGTTGCTGTAGTACCTCCTGATTGTGGTGAAGGTTGAGCGTGATTTTCATCAGCAGTATTAGGCACTGGCGCAGTTTCTGTATCGGCACCTTCAGGTTTCGTTGCAGCAGGTTTACCACCAGCTTGTTCACCAGTAGTTACAGCAGGTTGGCCTTCTGTATTATGAGTACCAGCATCAGCTTGAGGTGTATCATGACCTTGACTAGAAGCATCATTACTAGGTTGAGCTACTGAAGTACCTTGAGGTCCATTGGGTTGCGCGGCATCTTGACCAGTCGTTGACGTAGCTGGTTTACCACCATTTTGTTCCCCACTAGTACCAGCTGCAGTTACTGCATTATCTTGATTATGATTTTCACCACCAGCTTGTGGTGTATTCTCAGCACCAGGAGTACCAGCACCAGCTTGAGGTGCATTATTTTCTTGATCAGCCGGAAGTGTAACTGCAGCATTTTGGTCACCAGCATGATTTTCATTTGGTGCATCTTGACCTGTAGCACCAGGTTGACTTGCTGTATTGTGCGTATCCGCGCCTGCTTGTGGTCCTTCTTGTCCTTGATCTGCTCTAGCAGGCTGTCCACCTGTGTCAACTGTACCAGTAGTTACTCTTTCGAATTCTTCAGCATGAGCTTGTGTTTGTCCGAAAAATAAGAATGATCCTACGATAATCGAAGCAGTGCCCACTGTGAATTTTCTAATTGCGTAATGATTTTTTCTAGTAGGGAAATCTTTTGAAAATTTACTAGATTTTTTCATAATGTAATCTCTCCTTTGAATGTAGTTGTCTCAGTTGCGTTTGAGATTTTTGAAACTAGATTGAAATAAATCTATCTAAGTTTGTATTAGATGTCAATATATTAACATATTTTTCTAACTTCAAACAACTATATAAAATAATTATTGAATATTTTTTCTGTTTTCAAAACAATCATCATACGTGTTAAAATTAAAATCGCTTAAATGAAAGAACTACAAAATTGATTGATTTTCAAGGGACATATCAATTTTAAAGAATACATTATTATTGACTTTGAAAATGATACATATTCACTTACAATAGAATTATAAACTTTTGAAGATGGAGACATATTTTAATGGAACAAATTACTTCTGCTCAAAATAGTAAAATAAAAAATGCGAATAAATTAAAAAAGAAACGTGAAAGAGATAAAACAGGTCTTGCTTTAATAGAGGGGATTCATCTCATAGAAGAAGCTTATCAAAGTCAAATTGAAGTAATACAATTGTTTATCGTTGATCCCGATAGAATGTCATCTTCAATAGTTGATTATGCGAAAGAAGTGTATCAAATTAATCTAAAAGTTGCTGAAGCACTTTCTGGAACTGTTACACCGCAAGGTTTCTTTGCCATTATAAAAAAACCAACTTATGATAAGACACAAGCCAAACAAGTGTTATTAATTGACCGTATTCAAGATCCTGGTAATCTAGGAACTTTAATTAGGACAGCTGATGCTGCTGGATTAGATTTGATAGTTATGGAGAAGGGGACGGCTGACCCTTTTCAAGATAAGGTGATACGTGCTAGTCAAGGAAGTATTTTTCATATACCAGTCATTTTTGATGACATCTATAATTATATTCATCAATTTAATGGTCCAGTGTATGGTACGGCACTTGAAAACGCAGTGAGCTTCAATGATGTTGAAGCACAAGCCAATTTTGCGCTTGTATTAGGTAATGAAGGAGAGGGTGTCAACCCAGATTTATTAAAAGAAACAACGCAAAATCTTACTATTCCTATTTATGGCAAAGCTGAGAGTTTAAATGTAGCTATTGCTGGAAGTATCTTAATGTATCAGCTGAAAGGTTGACCTTTGATGTTATCATCGACTATAATAATGAATGAAATTTCAAAATTACTATCGCTTTAACATATTAATAATAACCTATAAAAAGACATAAATTATTTAGAAAGTTGAAAAGGGAGAATGATCGAGACTGAAAGTCATTCCAACTTGTAATAATTTTTTCATCTTTTTGGTAACTTAAAGAAATTTAAGTCGGAATAGTCATTCCGTTATCAATAGATTTACAAGTGTATGCGCATGCATAAATTTGGGTGGTACCACGGAAAGCTTTCGTCCCTTTTGAACAGGGGATGAAAGCTTTTTTGTTATTAACAAGTGGCGGTATTGATTTGTAAATAATTGAAGGGACTATATAAGGAGGAATTCAGTCATGACTCAAAATGATCTAATGTCTGAGTTGAAGCAACAAGCTTTAGTTGATATTAATGAAGCAAATGATGCGCAAGCGTTACAAGAAGTAAAGGTGAAATATTTAGGTAAAAAAGGTTCTGTTAGCGCCTTAATGAAAAATATGAAAGATTTACCTAATGAAGAAAAACCAGCGTACGGTCAAAAGGTAAATGAATTAAGACAAACTATTCAGAGTGAATTAGATGAAAGACAAAAGCTAATCAAAGAAGAGAAATTAAATCAACAGCTTTCTGAAGAAACAATTGATGTCACATTGCCAAGTCGTCATATTGAAATAGGATCAAAGCATCCTTTAACACGTACAGTTGAAGAGATTGAAGACTTGTTCTTAGGGTTAGGTTATGAAATTGTTGATGGTTATGAAGTTGAACAAGATTACTATAATTTTGAAGCTTTAAATTTACCTAAATCGCATCCAGCACGTGATATGCAAGATAGCTTTTATATCACAGAAGAAATTTTAATGCGTACACATACTTCACCAGTACAAGCACGTACTATGGAAAAACGTAAAGGACAAGGACCAGTCAAAATTATTTGTCCTGGTAAAGTTTATCGACGTGACTCAGATGATGCAACGCATAGCCACCAATTTACACAAATTGAAGGTTTAGTAGTTGATAAAAATATTAAAATGAGCGATTTAAAAGGGACTTTAGAGTTAGTTGCCAAAAAATTATTCGGTGCAGATCGTGAGATTCGTTTACGCCCAAGTTATTTCCCGTTTACTGAACCATCAGTTGAAGTAGATGTATCATGTTTCAAATGTAAAGGACAGGGTTGTAATGTTTGTAAACACACAGGTTGGATTGAAATTTTAGGAGCAGGCATGGTTCACCCAAATGTATTAGAAATGGCCGGATTCGATTCTAAGGAATATTCTGGCTTCGCATTTGGTATGGGACCAGATCGAATTGCAATGTTAAAGTATGGTATTGAAGATATTCGTCACTTTTATACCAATGATGTCCGTTTCTTAGATCAATTTAAAGCTGTAGAAGATAGAGGTGAACAATAATGTTAATTTCAAACGAATGGCTAAAAGATTATGTGAATGTTGACCAGTCAGTTCAAGCGTTAGCAGAGAGAATTACAAGAACTGGAATTGAAGTCGATGATATTATTGACTATACAAAAGATATAAAAAAATTAGTAGTTGGACATGTCTTGTCGAAGACGCCACATCCCAATGCTGATAAATTAAATATTTGTCAAGTAGACTTAGGTGAAGAAGAACCAGTTCAAATTGTTTGTGGTGCACCAAATGTAGATGAAGGGCAACATGTGATTGTTGCTAAAGTTGGTGGTCGTTTACCTGGTGGAGTTAAAATTAAACGTGCCAAATTACGTGGCGAACGCTCTGAAGGTATGATTTGCTCATTACAAGAAATAGGTATTTCAAGTCATGTAACTCCTAAAAATTATGAATCAGGTATATATGTATTTCCAGAAGCAGTAAAACCTGGAACAGATGCGCTAGAAGCACTATATCTTAATGACCAAGTGATGGAATTTGATTTAACACCTAATCGTGCTGATGCATTAAGTATGATAGGTACTGCGTATGAAGTCGCAGCTTTATATCAAACTAAAATGAATAAACCTCAGTTAACAAGCAATGAAAGTCAAGAGTCTGCTAAAGATGAACTAACAATAGAAGTTAAAAACGAAGATAAAGTACCTTACTATAGTGCACGTGTTGTTCATGACGTGACTATTGGTCCTTCTCCAGTATGGATGCAGTTCCGATTAATTAAAGCGGGAATACGTCCAATTAATAATGTGGTAGATATTTCCAATTATGTACTTTTAGAATATGGCCAACCTCTACACATGTTTGATCAAGAGCAAATTGGTTCGCAATCTATTGAAGTTAGACAGGCTAAAAAAGATGAGACAATGAGAACTTTAGATGGTGAAGAACGTCGATTGTTAGATACTGACATTGTCATTACAAATGGGAAAGACCCTATAGCATTAGGAGGTGTTATGGGAGGAGATTTCTCTGAAGTCACTGAACAAACACGACATGTTGTAGTAGAAGGGGCTATCTTTGATCCTGTATCTATTCGACATACATCACGCCGTTTAAATTTAAGAAGCGAATCATCGAGTCGATTTGAAAAGGGGATTGCAACTGAATTCGTCGATGAAGCTGTAGACAGAGCTTGTTATTTACTTGAAACATATGCTTCAGCAACAGTTTTAAAAGATCGAATTTCATATGGAGATTTAGGATCATTTGTGACTCCAATAAAAATCACTGCTGACAAAGTTAACCGTACAATTGGTTTTAATTTAACTGATGAAGAAATCATTGATATTTTTGAGCAATTAGGATTTAAAACTGAAAATAAAAATGGTGACATTATCGTGAATGTTCCATCAAGACGTAAAGATATTTCTATTAAAGAAGATTTAATAGAAGAAGTAGCGCGTATATATGGATACGATGACATACCATCAACGCTACCTGTATTTAAAGATGTTACAAGTGGAGAACTAACAGATCGACAGTTTAAAACGCGTACTGTTAAAGAAACACTTGAGGGCGCTGGGCTAGACCAAGCTATTACTTATTCATTGGTATCAAAAAATCATGCTACAGATTTTGCATTACAAAATCGTTCTACAATTGAATTACTTATGCCTATGAGTGAAGCACATTCCACATTACGTCAAAGTTTATTGCCGCATTTAATTGATGCAGTATCATACAATGTTGCTCGTAAAAATACAAATGTTAAGTTATATGAAATCGGACGTGTCTTCTTTGGTAACGGTGAAGGTGAGTTACCAGATGAAGTAGAATACTTGAGCGGTATATTAACTGGAGACTTTGTTAATAACAAATGGCAAGGCAAGAAAGAGCCCGTTGATTTCTATTTAACTAAGGGTATTGTTGAACGTGTTGCTGAAAAGCTTAATCTTCAATTCGATTTTAGAGCTGGTCAAATAGATGGGTTACATCCAGGAAGAACAGCAATTGTGTCACTTAATGGTAAAGATATTGGCTTCATAGGTGAGCTACACCCTACGTTGGCTGCTAACAATGATTTAAAGCGCACGTATGTATTTGAACTTAATTATGATGCAATGATGGAAGTTTCTGTAGGATATATTAATTATGAGCCTATACCTAGATTTCCAGGTGTAACACGTGATATTGCATTAGAAGTTAATCATGAAGTTACTTCTTCTGAATTGTTATCCATTATTCATGAGAATGGTGAAGATATTTTAAATGATACACTCGTATTTGATGTATACGAGGGTGAACATTTAGAAAAAGGGAAAAAATCTATTGCAATTAGACTTAGTTATCTAGATACAGAAAACACACTTACCGATGAACGTGTAAATGCTGTGCATGATAAAATTTTAGAAGCACTTAAAAAGCATGGTGCTATTATTAGATAATTATCATAAAGGACTTACGCATTAGTAATAAATACTAGTGCGTAAGTCCTTTTATTTATTGTATTTTTGATTTATTAGATGAATTGCTTTATCTCTGTTTTTAAAATGTTTTTTTGAAATAGTATCAAGTTGTTGAATATCATATTTTTGAATGACTTTAGCGGCAATTAAATCTACTTTATTACTTGCGCCTTTTGGGATTTCCATATGTAGTTTTTTAGAGATGTGGTCCATGTGTTTAACAAATGCATAGCGAGAAATAATGCTTGCTGTCGCGATTGCTAGTGATTTAGACTCACCTTTTGTTTCAAATTTTGTTTTGTCAGGAAAAGGTAATGCTGATAATGCGTAATGTTGATAAACTTCTCGTTTTGCAAATTGATCAATAACAATATAATCCAGTTGATCTTGCTCAATTTTTTGAATCACATTTTTGATAGCCTCATTATGTAAGACAGCTTTCATTTTAACTTGAGACCATCCTAGACTTTGTCGTTCGTTATACTTAACATTATCTAATGTTAATAAAGAATGCGGGATAAAGGTAATGAGCTGTTCTGCAAGATCGACGATTTTAGTATCGTTTAGTTTTTTTGAATCATCTACACCAAGTTCTTTTAAGATTTTGATATGTGATTGGCTCACATAAGCTGCACACACAGTCAATGGACCAAAATAGTCGCCACTGCCTGCTTCATCGCTACCAATACAATGAAAATGATTATATTGAATACTAGTTGTATTTGATGATGTATGTTTGCCAGTTGTTGATTGCTTATCTGGTAGCAATTGACTCGCTACTTGCTCAGCATTCTTACCTTGAAACATTACTTTGCCAGAACTATAGATATTGATAACAGTATTTTGATATCTCGTACGAGCTTTCATACCTTGAGGCAACTTCGTCGTCTCAAAAGTAGTTTGAGCCATCAATGATTGAATTTCTTTTGACGTGAGTTTGTATACTACATTTCCCATTAATTGAATCCTCTCTTTTTTGTACTCTTTTATATTTTATCAAATTTTAATATTGAAGATAGTCTTAAATGATATTGTTGAATATGTCATCTGTATTATCTTTTAATAACAGACGTTTACATTGGTATTTACACTCATGTATAATATTTGATGATAAGTAAAATTATGTAAAATACTACAATTTACAATTTAATAAATTGGAATTTGAATAATTGTTTAAGTTAAAATCATTTTAATCCAAGGTCAGGAGAAATTAGTATGGGTGAATTTAAAAATAGAATAAATGTTACGATTAATGATCAACATTTCACAATCATTGGCGAAGATAGCCCTGAACATATTCGTTATGTAGCACATCTTGTTGATGAAAAAATGCAAGAATTAGGTCAAAAATCAGCAGGTTTAGATACAACTCGAAAAGCGATTTTAACATCTGTGAATATTATGCATGAGAAAGTTATTTTAGAAGAAGAGAACAGACGATTACAGCAAGAAATAAATCAATTAAAACAAAGAGATGAATAAATGCTCATTGATATAGTTGTTCTTATTATTATTTGTTACTTTATAGTGATAGGGTTTCGTAGAGGTATTTGGTTATCGATATTGCATTTTGCTTCTTCAATTGTATCTTTATTTATTGCGTCACAATATTATCAATCTATTGCGCAACGTTTAGTTGTTTTTGTGCCATTTCCTAAAACAGTGGCGTTTGATATGGTCTATACTATACCTTATGATCATTTGCAATACAGATTTGAAAAAGTGATAGCATTTATTATAATATTTGGTATGTGTAAGCTTATTTTGTATCTAGTTGTTGTTACATTTGATAATATAATAACGTATAAAAAGATACATTTAGTAAGTCGGATATCGAGTGTCGTTTTGAGTATCATAGCGGTTTTTATATATTTACAAATTGGACTTTATTTATTATCGCTATATCCGCATTCATTTATACAGTACCAATTATCTCAATCGCTATTAAGTCGAGTTGTGATTGAACAAATTCCTTATTTATCACAATTTATTTTAAATTTATAAAGTAATGACATGAGGTCAGGACAAGTTCGAACGTTAATGTTATGTCCTGGTCTTCTTTTTATGGAGTGATATTGATGACAAAAAAAGATGTAATTCAATTATTAGAAAAAATAGCTATATATATGGAGCTAAAAGGAGAAAATACATTTAAAGTTTCAGCCTATAGAAAAGCTGCACAAAGTTTAGAGGTTGATGAGCGTACATTAGAAGAGATTGATGATGTAAAAGAACTTAAAGGCATTGGAAAAGGCGTAGGAGAAGTTATTAATGAATTTAAAACAAAAGGTCAATCATCGACTCTTCAAGCACTTCAAGATGAAGTACCTGAAGGGTTAGTGCCACTGTTGAAAATACAGGGATTAGGCAGTAAAAAAATAGCAAAACTATATCAAGAACTTCAAATTACTGATAAAGAAACACTTCAAAAAGCCTGTGAAGAAGGTAAAGTCAGTGCTTTAAACGGTTTTGCAAAAAAGACAGAGCAAAACATTTTAGAAGCAGTGAAGGCGATAGGTGCTAAAAAGGATCGTTATCCTATAGAGCTAATGAGAGGTCTCAACCAAGAAATTGTAAAATTTATTGAACAGCTAGAAGGAGTTAAACAATATTCAACTGCTGGTAGTTTTAGAAGATATAAGGAAATGAGTAAAGATTTAGATTTCATAATTAGTACATCAGAGCCTAAAAAAGTTCAACAACAATTACTCCGTATTCCGAATAAAGTCAAAGATGTTGCTGTTGGGGATACTAAAATTTCTCTGGAATTAGCTTATGATGATGAGACGATTGGTGTTGATTTTAGATTGATAGAACCTGCTGCTTTTTACCATACTTTACAACACTTCACCGGTTCGAAGGATCATAATATTAGAATAAGACAATTAGCAAAAGCACGTGACGAAAAGGTTAGTGAGTATGGTATCGAACAACAAGATGGTAAGCTATTACAATTACAAAGTGAAGAAGCGATCTATCATCATTTTGGTGTAGATTGGATTGCGCCTGCCATGCGTGAAGACGGTAGTGAGTTTGATAAAGATCTGAGTCAAATCATTCAATTAGGTGACATCAATGGAGATTTGCATATGCACACAACATATAGTGATGGTGCCTTTTCGATTAAAGAAATGATTGAGGCAAATATTGCAAAAGGTTATGAATTTATGGTCATTACAGATCACTCACAAAGTTTAAAAGTAGCTCATGGATTACAAGTCGACCGTCTGCTAAGACAAAATGAAGAAATAAAGCAATTAAATGAAGAGTATAAGGAAATAGATATATATTCAGGAACAGAAATGGACATTCTACCTGATGGAACATTAGATTACGATGACGAAGTATTGGCACAGCTTGATTATGTTATCGCAGCTATTCATCAAAGCTTTAATCAATCTGAAGACGAAATCATGAAACGTTTGGAAACAGCATGTAGAAATCCATATGTGCGTCACATTGCTCATCCAACCGGTCGTATTATTGGACGTAGAAAAGGTTATAAAGCTAATATTGAAAAGTTAATGAATTTAGCCGAAGAAACAAATACAATTTTAGAGATTAACGCAAATCCACATCGTTTAGATTTAAATGCAGAAATCGTTCGTAAATATCCAAAGGTTAAGTTAACAATTAATACGGATGCTCATCATACAAATCATCTTGATTTCATGAAATATGGTGTTGCTACTGCACAAAAAGGATTTGTCAATAAAGAGAGGGTCATTAATACAATGACGAAGGAAGCCTTTCGCTCATTTGTTGAAACGAATAAATATAAGAAATAGAGGGATTGCATGAGACAAAAAACATTAGATGTCTTGGAATTTGAAAAGATTAAATCATTTGTGGCAGATGAAACTATAAGTGATCTAGGTCGTGAAAAAGTACAAGAGATGGCTCCCGCTAGTAATTTTGATACAGTAGAATTTCAAATGAATGAAACAGACGAAATTTCACAAATCTATAACAAGCATCGATTACCAAGTTTAAGTGGTCTAGCAAAAGTGTCTCCACTTGTTCATAGGGCCAGCATAGGAGGCGTTTTAAATGTGGCAGAATTAAACAGAATTAAACGCCTAGTTCAAGTGCAAAATCAATTTAAAACATTTTACAATCAAATGCTAGAAGAAGATGAAGAGGTTAAATATCCTATACTGCATGATAAAATGAATCATCTACCGATACTTACAGATTTATTTAAAGAAATTAATGAAAAATGTGATGCACACGATTTATTTGACCATGCAAGTTATACTTTACAAAGTATTAGAAGTAAAATTTCAAGAACAAACCAACGAATTCGTCAAAATTTAGATAGAATAGTGAAAAATCAAGGGAATCAAAAAAAACTATCTGATGCAATTGTAACAGTAAGAAATGATCGCAATGTTATTCCGGTGAAAGCTGAATATAGACAAGATTTCAATGGTATTGTTCATGATCAATCGGCATCAGGACAAACACTATATATTGAACCGAATTCTGTTGTAGAGATGAATAATCAAATCAGTCGTTTGCGTAATGATGAAGCAGTTGAACGTGAACGTATATTGACTGAATTGACGGGATTTGTTTCGGCGGAAGCTGACGCATTACTCATTGCTGAATCGGTTATGGGTCAAATTGATTTTTTAATTGCTAAAGCTCGTTATGCGCGCACTATAAAAGGGACAAAACCTACATTTAAAGAGGATCGAACTATATATTTACCTAATGCATTTCACCCTTTATTAGACAAAGATACTGTTGTAGCAAATACAATTGAATTTATTGACGATGTAGAAACAGTCATAATTACTGGACCAAACACGGGTGGTAAGACGGTTACTTTAAAAACACTAGGATTGATAATTGTCATGGCACAATCAGGATTGTTAATTCCTACACTGGATGGAAGTCAATTAAGTATCTTTGAAAATGTATATTGTGATATTGGAGATGAACAATCTATAGAACAATCATTATCAACATTTTCATCTCACATGAAAAATATAGTAGAAATATTACAAGATGCAGATCAAAATAGTCTCATTTTATTTGATGAACTAGGCGCAGGTACAGATCCAAGTGAAGGTGCGGCACTCGCAATGAGTATCTTAGATTATGTACGCCGTTTAGGGTCTTTAGTTATGGCAACAACACATTACCCTGAATTAAAAGCTTATAGTTATAATCGTGAAGGTGTCATGAATGCAAGCGTTGAATTTGACGTTGAAACACTGAGCCCGACTTATAAATTATTAATGGGTGTTCCAGGGAGATCTAATGCCTTTGATATATCGAAAAAACTTGGTCTAAGTCTCAACATCATTAATAAAGCTAAGACAATGATAGGGACAGACGAGCAAGAGATCAATGCCATGATTGAATCATTAGAACAAAATTCAAAACGTGTTGATCAACAACGTATAGAATTAGATCGACTTGTGAGGGAAGCACAGCAAACCCACGATGCTTTGTCTAAACAATACCAACAGTATCAAAATTATGAGACATCATTGATGGATGAAGCTAAAGAAAAAGCTAATCAGCGTGTGAAATCTGCGACTAAAGAAGCGGACGAAATTCTTAAAGAACTTAGAAATCTAAGAGATCATAAGGGCGCTGAGGTAAAAGAACATGAATTAATTGATAAAAAGAAACAACTTGATGATCAATATGAGGTAAAATCAATTAAGCAACATGTTCAAAAGAAAAAGTATGATACGATTCATACTGGAGATGAAGTGAAAGTTCTATCTTACGGTCAAAAAGGTGAAGTGCTTGAACTTGTAGGTGACGAAGAAGCAGTTGTACAAATGGGAATCATTAAAATGAAATTACCTATTGAAGATTTAGAAAAAACGAAAAAGAAAAAAGAAAAACCTACAAAAATGGTAACAAGACAAAATAGACAAACTATTAAAACAGAACTAGATTTAAGAGGATATCGTTACGAAGAAGCTTTAAATGAATTAGATCAATATCTTGATCAGGCGGTTTTAAGCAATTACGAACAAGTTTATATTATTCATGGTAAAGGTACGGGGGCACTTCAAAAAGGTGTTCAACAACATTTGAAAAAACATAAAAGCGTTAGACAATTTAGGGGAGGTATGCCTAGTGAAGGTGGATTTGGTGTCACTGTGGCAGAACTCAAGTAACCTTTAGATATGAGTAATGTGACTATATCTGAATAATTAAATGAACGATTTTATAGAACTCAGTATTAAAAATATTTAATAACAGTGCTTAACTTAAAGTATAAAGTTTAACGAAAGGACAAGGGCGCACATTACCATAATAACTAATGTGTTAAGTCGCTCTAAACTCGCTATGTTTGTTAAGAGCATCTATAATGCAAAGGTGATTAATCTCTGTTATAATTTGTTCATCATTGAAAATTAAGGAGGATTGGCATTATGGCAATCGTAAAAGTAACTGATTCTGATTTTGATAGCAAAATTGAATCTGGTGTTAAATTAGTTGATTTCTGGGCGACTTGGTGTGGACCTTGTAAAATGATTGCACCAGTTTTAGAAGAACTAGCAGGAGACTATGATGGTAAAGCTGACATCTTAAAATTAGATGTTGATGAAAACCCATCAACTGCAGCGAAATATGAAGTAATGAGTATCCCAACTTTAATTGTATTTAAAGATGGCGAACCAGTTGATAAAGTTGTAGGTTTCCAACCTAAAGAAAACTTAGCAGAAGTATTAGATAAACATCTATAAGATTAACATAAATAAAGACTGGGGCATTACATTGAGTAATTGCTCCAGCTTTATTTTGTTTTCATTAATTAATTTGATAATGGAAAGGAGGAGCCCTTTGGAGGAATATCAAAAGAAAATAAAAGAAAAATTAAACGTAGTCCCTTTAGAGCCGGGTTGTTACTTAATGAAAGATAGAAATGATCAGGTTATATATGTGGGGAAGGCAAAACGTTTAAGAAATCGTCTACGTTCTTATTTTACGGGCGCACATGATGCTAAAACAACCCGTTTAGTTGGAGAAATACGTAACTTTGAATTTATCGTGACATCAAGTGAGACAGAATCGCTACTGCTAGAGCTTAATCTTATAAAACAGTATCAACCCCGATATAATATTTTATTAAAAGATGATAAAAGTTATCCTTTTATTAAAATTACCAAAGAAAAGCACCCACGATTACTTGTTACTCGTACTGTAAAAAAGAATTCAGGTAAATACTTTGGTCCATATCCTAATGCGTATTCTGCACAAGAAACAAAGAAATTACTTGATCGTATCTATCCATTTAGAAAATGCGATAATATGCCAGATAAGCTGTGTCTTTATTACCATATTGGACAATGCATGGGACCGTGTGTCTATGATGTTGATTTAGAGAAGTATGCTCAAATGACAAAAGAAATTACGGACTTTCTAAATGGGGAAGATAAAACAATTTTGAATCATTTAGAAGAACGCATGAATAAAGCGAGTGAACAGTTAGATTTTGAACAAGCAAAAGAATATAGGGATATGATTCAACACATTCACAATTTAACTAAAAAACAAAAGATTATGTCTTCGGATAATACAATTAGAGATGTTTTTGGTTATAGTGTTTCTAAAGGCTGGATGTGTGTTCAAGTCTTCTTCGTTAGACAAGGTAATATGATTAAACGTGATGCTACAATGATACCAATACAACAAACAGAGGAAGAAGAATTTTATACTTTTATAGGTCAATTTTATAGTTTAAATCAGCATCTAATACCTAAAGAAGTTCATGTACCTAAAAATCTTGATAAGGATATCATTCAGTCGGTGGTAGATACTAAGATTGTTCAACCAGTACGAGGAGCTAAAAAAGACATGATTAATTTAGCGAATCACAATGCTGAAGTGCAACTCGATAATAAATTTGAATTAATTGCTAGAGATGAGTCAAGAACCATCAAAGCAATTGAAGAACTAGGAGAGCGTATGGGTATCCAAACACCAATAAGAATTGAAGCTTTTGATAATTCAAATATTCAAGGTGTTGATCCAGTTTCAGCAATGGTTACATTTGTAGATGGCAAACCTCATAAAAAAGATTATCGAAAATATAAGATTAAAACAGTGGAAGGACCTGATGATTATAAATCTATGAGAGAGGTCGTTCGTAGACGCTATACTCGTGTACTTAACGAAGGGCTACCTCTACCAGATTTAATAATAGTTGATGGTGGGAAAGGTCATATGAATGGTGTGATGGATGTACTCGAAAATGAGCTTGGGCTAGATATACCAGTTGCTGGTTTACAAAAAAATGATAAACACCAAACATCTGAACTACTTTATGGAGCAAGTGCTGAAATAGTACCTTTAAAAAAGAATAGTCAAGCATTTTATCTATTACACCGCATACAAGATGAGGTTCATCGATTTGCAATTACATTCCACCGACAAACACGTCAAAAAACAGGTCTGAAATCTGTTCTTGATGACATTGATGGTATTGGAACTAAGAGAAAAACTTCATTATTACGTACGTTTGGATCGATTAAGAAAATGAAAGAAGCGTCTTTTGATGAATTAAGACAAGCAGGATTGCCTGAAAAGGTTGCTAAAAACCTTCAAAACGCGTTACAAAACAAATAATTATTAAAAAGTGGGCATGAGAATCATTCTCATGCCCAAAAATTGTGAAATTAATGTTACAATGTACGTATCAAAAGCTAATTTTTTTAAAGTTGTATGGAAGCGTTTTCTAAATGAGAAAAGTTATCACTTCATGTTAATTGTCACAACTAATAGATTTCCAAATCTTTAAACTTACTGCTCAATGACTGGCTTTTTACTTTTTTAAGTCCTACTTGTGTATAGGTCGATATTAATTATAAAGACAAGTACTAAATAAAAAAGTAAATCAACGCTGGTCTTTTATGTAAAACTTTAGGGCATTTTGCATACAAGTTTCTAAGAATTAGCAATTTAAATTATAAGTTTCGCAGGGGGGACTCTTTTTGGCTCAATCAAAGAATGAATTTTACCTTAGAAGATTACATTCGTTATTAGGGGTTATTCCGATAGGTGCATTTTTAATTGTACACTTAATGGTAAACCATCAAGCAACGCAAGGTGCTGAAGCTTTTAATAGAGCGTCAGGATTTATGGAATCTTTACCATTCCTTATTGTGATGGAATTTATACTTATTTATATACCATTGTTATACCATGGTTTGTTCGGTTTACACATCGCTTTCACTGCTAAGGAGAACATCGGACATTACTCATTATTTAGAAACTGGATGTTTTTCTTCCAACGTGTAAGTGGTATTTTAGCATTTATTTTTATTGCAATGCACTTATGGCAAACACGTTTGCAGAAAGCTTTTTATGGTAAATCTGTGGACTATAATCTAATGCATGAAACATTACAACATCCGTTATGGGCAATCTTTTACATTATTTGTGTCATTGCTGTTGTTTTCCATTTTGCTAATGGTTTATGGTCATTTTGTGTAACATGGGGCTTTTTACAATCTAAAAAATCACAACGTGTTTTTACTTGGATTTCACTCATAGTATTTTTAGTGATTTCTTATATTGGTGTTGCAGCTGTTATTGCGTTTATATAAGTATACGAATTTTCATTTTGAAATAAGTGAGTATAGATAAATTTACTACTAAGAAATTATGAAACGTTAAAGATTAACTGTTTAGTAGTTAGTTTATATCTGAAAATTAAAAGTAGGGCTTGAGATTTAAATATTCAGGGGAGTGACATTTCTATGGCAGAGAAAAAAATTATTGTTGTCGGTGGAGGACTAGCCGGTCTGATGTCAACAATTAAAGCGGCAGAACAAGGTGCACATGTAGATTTATTTTCCATTGTACCGGTAAAGCGTTCGCACTCTGTTTGTGCACAAGGTGGCATAAATGGTGCTGTTAATACTAAAGGTGAGGGAGATTCACCGTGGATTCACTTTGATGATACTGTTTATGGTGGAGACTTCCTGGCCAATCAACCACCAGTCAAAGCAATGGCTGATGCTGCACCTAAAATCATCCATCTGTTAGATCGCATGGGGGTTATGTTTAACAGAACGAAAGAAGGTTTATTAGACTTTAGACGTTTTGGCGGTACACTACATCATAGAACAGCATTTGCTGGCGCAACGACAGGTCAACAGTTACTCTATGCATTAGATGAGCAAGTTCGTTCATTTGAGGTGGATGGTTTAGTAACTAAATACGAAGGATGGGAATTTCTAGGTATTGTTAAAGACGAAGAAGATGCTGCAAGAGGTATTGTCGCTCAAAATATGACAACATCAGAAATTCAATCATTCGGTTCAGACGCTGTTATCATGGCAACAGGTGGTCCTGGTATTATCTTTGGTAAAACGACGAACTCAATGATTAATACAGGTTCAGCGGCGTCCATCGTTTATCAGCAAGGTGCGATTTATGCAAATGGTGAATTCATTCAAATACATCCGACTGCGATTCCAGGTGATGACAAATTACGTCTTATGAGTGAATCAGCTCGTGGTGAAGGTGGCCGTATTTGGACGTATAAAGATGGTAAACCTTGGTACTTCTTAGAAGAAAAATATCCAGACTATGGTAACTTGGTTCCACGTGATATAGCGACACGTGAAATTTTCGATGTTTGTATTAACCAAAAGTTAGGCATCAATGGAGAAAACATGGTATACCTTGATTTATCTCATAAAGATCCACACGAATTAGATGTTAAATTAGGTGGTATTATTGAAATTTATGAAAAATTCACAGGTGATGATCCACGTAAAGTTCCAATGAAGATTTTCCCAGCAGTACATTATTCAATGGGTGGTTTATACGTAGATTATGATCAAATGACTAATATTAAAGGGTTATTTGCAGCTGGAGAATGCGATTTCTCACAACATGGTGGTAACCGTTTAGGTGCTAATTCTTTACTTTCAGCTATTTATGGAGGTACAGTAGCAGGTCCTAACGCTATCAAATATGTTGAAAATGTTGAAAAATCGTATACAGATCTAGATGACAGTATTTTCGAAGCTCGTGTTAAAGAAGAGAAAGAAAAATTTGATCATTTATTAAATATGCGTGGTACTGAAAATGCTTATAAACTTCACCGTGAATTAGGTGAAATTATGACAGCTAACGTAACTGTGGTTCGTGAAAATGAAAAGTTACTTGAAACAGATAAAAAAATTCAAGAACTTATGAAACGTTATGAAGATATTGATATGGAAGATACGCAAACATGGAGCAACCAAGCAGTATTCTTCACACGACAATTATGGAATATGTTGGTTCTTGCTCGTGTGATTACGATTGGTGCGTATAATCGTAACGAATCTAGAGGTGCACATTATAAACCTGAATTCCCAGAACGTAATGATGAAGAATGGTTAAAAACAACCATGGCTCGTTATAAAGGTAGAAGTGAAAAGCCAGAATTTACTTATGAGCCAGTAGATGTAAGTTTAATTCCACCTCGTAAGCGTGACTACACAAGTAAGTCTAAAGGAGGTAATAAATAATGGCTGATCAATCATTAAAAGAAACTCCAAAAACTCAAAGTAATCCACAAACTCAAGTACAAGGTCAAAATCAACAACCAAAACAAAAAACAGTAAAATTGATAATTAAACGTCAAGATAATAGCGAATCAAAACCTTATGAAGAATCATTTGAAATTCCTTATAAGGAAAATTTAAACGTAATCGCATGTTTGATGGAAATCAGACGAAATCCAGTCAACTCTAAAGGTGAAAAAACGACACCAGTCACATGGGATATGAATTGCCTCGAAGAAGTATGTGGCGCTTGTTCAATGGTAATCAACGGCCGTGCACGACAATCATGTTCAGCTATTGTTGATCAATTAGAACAACCTATTCGTCTTGAACCTATGAGTACTTTCCCTGTCATTCGAGATTTACAAGTTGATCGCTCAAGAATGTTCGATAACTTAAAACGAATGAAAGCATGGATTCCTATTGATGGAACATATGACTTAGGACCTGGACCACGTATGCCAGAAAAAAAACGTCAAACTGCATATGAGTTGTCTAAATGTATGACTTGTGGTGTATGTTTAGAAGTATGTCCAAATGTCACAAAAAACAATAAATTTGTTGGTGCACAAGCTATTTCTCAAGTACGTTTGTTCGATTTACATCCAACAGGTTCTATGACTAAAGATGAGCGTTTAGATGCATTGATGAGTGCAGGTGGACTGCAAGAATGTGGTAATTCTCAAAACTGTGTGAATGCATGTCCTAAAGGTATACCATTGACAACGTCAATTGCCGCAATGAATAGAGAAACCTCTTTCCATATGTTTAAATCATTCTTTGGTTCAGACCATCAAGTAGATTAATATAGCTTATAGTGACCAAGGCAACTTCGCCTTGGTCATTTTTTGCTGATTGTAGAATAAATATAGGAATTTCACTTTACAAGAACTATAAACGTAAATATCTACAGTTATATGATACTGTGATACAATGTAAGGTAATTGTAAAAATAAGGGTGAAGAAGTATGAATAAACCTATTGGAGTCATTGATTCAGGTGTTGGTGGTCTTACTGTTGCTAAAGAAATTATGAGACAGTTACCAAATGAAACTATTTATTATTTAGGTGATATAGCACGTTGTCCATATGGTCCAAGACCAGGAGAAGAAGTTAAAAAATTCACAACGGAACTAGCTCAAAAATTGATGGAATTTGATATAAAAATGCTGGTTATTGCTTGCAATACTGCTACGGCAGTTGCGTTAGATTATTTACAAAACATATTACCTATTCCTGTCATTGGTGTTATCGAACCTGGAGCAAGAACTGCGATAATGACTACAAAAAATCAAAATGTATTAGTTTTAGGAACCGAAGGAACAATTAAATCAGAAGCGTATCGCACACATATAAAAAAGATAAATCCAAATGTGAATGTCTATAGTGTTGCATGCCCGGGCTTTGTTCCTCTAGTTGAACAAATGCGCTATAAAGACCCTACAATCACTAATATTGTGATTCATCAAACGTTGAAGCAATGGAGAAACAGTGATGCGGACACGGTTATTTTAGGATGTACACACTATCCGTTGTTATATCAGCCTATTTATGAATATTTTAGTGGTACTAAAACAGTTATCTCATCTGGCTTAGAAACAGCAAGAGAAGTAAGTGCATTACTCACGTTTAGCAATGAGCATGCCAGTTACACAGAACATCCCCAACATCGATTTTTTGCGACTGGTGACACCACACATATTAAAAATATTATTGATGAATGGTTAAATATGAAAGTTGAAGTCAAAAGAATAACTGTAAATGATTCATAGAAGGAGAGAATGATATGGAAGATATTGTTATTGCAACTAATAATCAAGGTAAGATAAACGATTTTAAAGCTATTTTTAAAAATCAAAATGTTATTGGAATTTCTGAGTTGATTGAAGATTTTGATGTAGAAGAAACAGGTGCCACATTTGAAGAAAACGCTAAGTTAAAATCCGAAGCGGCAGCACATGCATTAAATAAGCGTGTCATTGCAGATGATAGTGGACTTGAAGTGTTCGCATTAAATGGGGAACCAGGCGTATATTCAGCGCGCTATGCAGGATTAGGTAAGAATGATGAAGATAATATTGAAAAGTTGTTAACGAACTTAGAAGATGTTCAAGACCGTCGTGCTCAATTTGTTTGTGTGATTAGTATGAGTGCGCCTAATGAAAAAACAAAAACATTTAAAGGAACAGTTTCCGGAGTGATAACAACTGAACGACATGGAAAAAATGGTTTTGGTTATGATCCAATATTTTTCGTTCCAGAATTAAATAAAACGATGGCGGAAATTACAAATGATGAAAAAGGTAAAATCAGTCATCGTGGAAATGCTATTCTATTGTTAAAAGAATATTTAGAGGGTGAACAACATGTCTAAGTGGATTATTCTTAGTGATAATCACAAAGAAACAGGTATCTTATATCATATTTATGATCTACATAAAGATGCAGATAAATTTTTACATTTAGGGGATTCTGAATTTAGTTATAATGACACAGAACTTAGTTTGTATCAGCGTGTGAAAGGTAATTGTGATTTTTATCCAGAGTTTTTAGAAGAAGCAATCACTGAAGAAAACGGAGTTCGTGCCTTTTATACTCATGGTCATCTTTATCAAGTAAACCAAACACGAATGAAACTTGCTGAAAAGGCAAAAGAATTAGGATGTTTGTTTGCTTTCTATGGACATACACATGTGGCAAAATATGAGCAAATAGGTGGCATCCATGTAATTAATCCTGGTAGTATTTCTCAATCACGTAGTCAAATCGAAGAAACTTTTGCTGAGCTCGTATACAAGGATCATGAAAATACCATCATTTTGAATTTTAGAAATAGAGAAAATCAGGTCATCGAAACAGTTAAGATTGAATATTAGACAGTTAGGAATAATAAGAGCAAAACTTTTATATAAAGAATAAACCTGGGACATTAAAATGTTTCAGGTTTATTAATGATGTGGTCATCGATGGCTAAGTTAAACTTACGTGATGTTTACGCCTTATTAAGTTTGCTCTTTTGTAATATATAGCGGGTTTTAATCTCTGTTGAATTATATTATTGTATTTTACATAATAAAAAAGGAGCCTCATTCAATGAGACTCCTTTTTTTATAGCGTCCTGGGAGGGATTCGAACCCCCGACCGATGGCTTAGAAGGCCATTGCTCTATCCAGCTGAGCTACCAGGACATTTTCAACACAAGAATTATTATATCTAAATATATGTCTTTTAGCAATAGGTACCTAATAAAAATTATTTATATTTTTCACTATAATAGAGGTTTTTATACATAAATGTTAATTTGATATAAAATCCTATATGTTTATATCAATAAAATAGAGTGCAATACAGTTGTGCATGCCTAACTGTTGTAAAACCTAAGAAAATTAACAGTTAGGAACTCTTAATTATTTAGTATGAAAAATGCAACAAATTGAGTCAAATTAACTTTATAGTAAAGGTAACAAAACGATAGAGATAACGAATCGCAATCGTATCCAATCGTTTTGGAGTTATTAACTCATTTAGGAGTGTTAATAATGAAATTATTTAACGCTTTTAAAGACATCTTAGAAGCAGCCATCACTAACGATGGCACTCAATTAGGGGCAAGTATTGTTAACATCATAGAAAGTAGCGTTGATATGGTGAATCGATTTTTGGGAAATTAGTTCATCATCAACGATCTCGCATAATAATAAAATTTATTTAAAGGAGTTTTGAATAATGGAACAATTATTTGACGCAATTAGAAGTGTAGTAGATGCAGGAATCAACCAAGATTGGTCTCAATTAGCTTCAGGCATCGCTGGTATTGTTGAAAATGGTATTAGTGTTATTTCTAAATTATTAGGTCAATAATTTAAAAATTAAAACTTTAAAATTTAAATAATTAATTAGGGAGAGATAAACATGTCAAAATTAGCAGAAGCTATTGCAAATACAGTAAAAGCAGCACAAGATCAAGATTGGACTAAATTAGGAACTAGTATCGTTGACATCGTAGAAAGCGGCGTTAGCGTATTAGGTAAAATCTTCGGATTTTAATTAATCATAGTCTTTTAAAATATAAATTTAAATAATTAATTAGGGAGAGATAAACATGTCAAAATTAGCAGAAGCTATTGCAAATACAGTAAAAGCAGCACAAGATCAAGATTGGACTAAATTAGGAACTAGTATCGTTGACATCGTAGAAAGTGGCGTTAGCGTATTAGGTAAAATCTTCGGTTTCTAATACACAATTAATTATTGGCCAGAGCGAATGCTCTGGTCTTTTTTTGTGCCATTTTATTTGTTACTATTTTATTAAAAAAGATTGTTAATAAATAGGAGATTTGAATATGAAATTCAAAAATATATTATTTGATTTCGACGATACATTAGTGGATTTTTATGATGCTGAGAAAAAAGCGTTTTATAATTTAGCGCAGAAATATAATCATCAGCCAAGTCAACAGGATTTCGAACATTTTAGGAAAGTGAACCAAGCCCATTGGGAAGCATTTCAACAAAATAAATTGACTAAAGATGAAGTGCTGTCACAACGATTTATTAATTATTTTAATGACTATCATATTCATGTAAATGGAAAAGAAGCTGATGAGTGCTTTAGAGATGAATTGGCAAAGGCACCGGTTAAATTATTTGATCATACATTAGAAGTTATACAACAATTAAAATTAAATCATTCTCTATATATAGTAACCAATGGTGTAACAGAAACACAGCTACGACGAATTGCTCAGACACAATTTAATGAAATATTTCAAGACGTCTTTATATCTGAACAAACTGGATTTCAAAAACCGATGACAGAGTTCTTCGATTTTGTGTTTGAACATATCGGAGAGAATAACAGGAATCAAACTCTGATTGTGGGAGATTCTTTAACGTCTGACATTTTAGGTGGTAAAAATGCTAATATATCAACATGTTGGTTTAATATCAGACAAAAAGAAAACCATACGTCTATTCAACCGGATTATATCATTAATGACTTATCAGAAATGGTTCACATTGTTGAGTGAATAGGAGAGAAAAAGACAATTGAAGAAGTGTAAGTTGAGCCAACGCTTGTAAAATTTATCACTACAAGTGTTGGCTCAGTTTAATTGATATATTATTGTTACGACATTATGGATTCCATATTAGGATGTCGTGCCCCTCAGGATTTTTGGTTGCTACATCTTTAAAACCTTGTGTTAAAAAGAACGCTTTTGAGTTATTTCTAGCAATAGCTTTAATTGGTTTTTTATTTTCTTTAGCAAAGTTTAATAGTTGCTTAGCATATCCACGTCTTTGGTAAGTATCTAATACTTCTAATTTCCAAAGTAGAATATAGTCATTGCTATTAGGAAAATAAGTTTCTTCTACTTCTCCTTTATCAAGTAGTGCCATTCTCGCAACTAATTTATTACCAACAAAAATTCCATAAAAAGGAGAATCGGAACTTGCATCAATCATTTGTCCCTTTAGCTCCTCAATCATATATAGGTTCTTGTTACCAAATTCTCTGAAATCAGCGAAAAGCTCATCAGTTTTGTAGTTGATTTGTAAATGTTTAACTTCACCCATATCGTTTCCCCCTTTGTTTCTTTATTTTATTATACCCTCTTTAAAATGCTTTTTCATTTAATAATCATACTTAGTTGTTTTGTCAAAAATTTAGATAAATTAATGTATAAGCCGTTAAATTGTCAATAAGAAATATAATCTTTATACTATATGAGGAATAGTGATAATGAAGGAGTAAAAACATGAAGTGTAATACGTTAAAGTTAACTGAACAAGATCAGTTCATTAATAAAATAAAAAATAGTGAATCTCAAATTACATCTTTTTATGAATATGATGCATCGCAAAAAGAAAGCTTTGATAGAAGATTAAAAACACCTAATAACGGAAGGGAATTTCATTTATCACGAGTGATTAAATCTTACATGAATGAATTAAATTTAACACATCAGCAACTGAATAACATAGATGCTTTAGCTGATGGTGCAAAAGTAGTGATTGGTGGACAACAAGCTGGTCTTTTTGGGGGTCCACTGTATACGTTTCATAAGATTTTCTCAATTATAACTTTAAGTCGTCAACTTTCTGAGAAATACGATACGCCTATTGTACCTGTGTTTTGGATTGCTGGTGAGGACCATGATTTTGAAGAGGTAAATCATACGTATGCATTCAATAATAAAGAAACTACTTTGAAAAAAGTAAAGTATCATACGATGACACCACCAGATAGTAATGTTTTAAGATATACTCCTGATAAGAACGAATTAAAAGCATCATTAAATCACTTTTTTAAAGAAATAAAGGAAACTGTACATACTCAAGATGTTTATCAAATGTGCGTCAATATTATTAATCAATATGATTCATGGACTGATATTTTTAAGGGATTGATACATGAAGTGTTTAAGGACTATGGCATTCTACTCATTGATGCTCAATACCCTGAATTAAGACAGATGGAGAAACCGTTGTTTAAAGAGATATTAGAAAAGAGGGATCAAGTCGATCAATCTTTTCGTGAAACTCAGATACGAACAACTCAACAACAACTTCCATCAATGATACAAACAGAGACAAACACGCATTTGTTTATCCATGAAGACGGAATGAGACAGCTTTTAAATTTTGATGGCACTTATTTTAAACTGAATAAAACTGAGAAACGTTACACGAAACAAAATTTGTTAGATATCATAGAAAGAGAGCCTGAAAGAATTTCTAATAATGTTGTTACACGTCCAGTTGTAGAGGAATGGTTGTTTAACACAGTAGCATTTATCGGAGGTCCAAGCGAAATCAAATATTGGGCAGAATTAAAAGGTGTTTTTGATACGTTAAATGTAGAAATGCCTATTGTTATGCCGAGATTAAGAATCACGTATTTGTATGCTAGAACTAAAAAGTTATTAAAACAATATAATTTATCAATAGAGTCTGTCATTGCAAATGGAGTAGAACAGGAACGTCAACGTTTTGTTCGTGAAAAAGCGTCAAATAATTTTATAAATGAAGTAGAAGAAATGAAAACTCAGCAACAAGAACTTTATAATAATTTATTAACTTATGTGGAAAATAACCATGACAACCAACTTCTTTTAGAAAAAAATAATCAAATTCATCTCAATCAATACGATTATTTAATCAAACGATACCTACTGAATATTGAAAGAGAAAATGATATAAGTATGCGACAGTTTAGAGAAATCAGTGAAACACTCCATCCAATGGGTGGTCTACAAGAAAGAGTTTGGAATCCACTTCAAATTATGAATGATTTTGGGATAGATGTGTTCAGTCCCTCCACCTATCCACCACTTTCTTACTCGTTTGATCATTTGATTATAAAACATTGATATGACAGTGTTTTTACCCGTTTTATCTTAAAGATAAAACGGGTTTTTTTGTGTTTGAGCAAATTATTTGCACCTTTTTTGTATAATTAGTGGAGGATAGTGGGGAGATGTGGTAAATTATAAATAAGGTGAGGTGATAAAAAATGTTCATGGGAGAATTCGATCATCAATTGGATACAAAAGGACGTATGATTATACCGTCCAAGTTTCGTTATGATCTAAATGAACGTTTTATTATCACAAGAGGCCTTGATAAATGTTTATTTGGTTACACTCTAGAAGAATGGCAGCAAATTGAAGAGAAGATGAAAACCTTACCTATGACAAAAAAAGACGCGCGTAAATTTATGCGTATGTTCTTCTCAGGTGCTGTAGAAGTAGAATTAGATAAACAAGGGCGTATTAATATTCCGCAAAATTTAAGAAAATACGCCAATTTAAGTAAGGAATGTACAGTAATTGGTGTTTCAAATCGTATTGAGATTTGGGACAGAGAAACTTGGAATGATTTCTATGATGAATCTGAAGAAAGTTTCGAAGACATTGCTGAAGATTTAATAGATTTTGATTTTTAAATGGAGGAATTTAAATGTTTCATCATGTGAGCGTCATGTTAAACGAAACCATTGATTATTTAAATATTAAAGAAGATGGTGTGTATGTTGACTGTACGTTAGGTGGAGCAGGACATGCCCTCTATTTACTTAATCAATTAAATGATAAAGGTAGACTTATTGCGATTGATCAAGATTTAACAGCCATAGAAAATGCGAAAGAAGTTTTAAAAGAACATTTGCACAAAGTCACTTTTGTTCATAACAACTTTCGAGAATTAACAAATATTTTAAATGAATTAGAAATTGATAAAGTAGATGGTATTTATTATGACTTAGGTGTTTCAAGTCCTCAATTGGATGTGCCTGAAAGAGGTTTCAGTTATCACAATGATGCAAAACTTGATATGCGAATGGATCAAACACAATCACTTTCTGCATATGAAGTAGTTAATCAATGGTCTTATGAAGCATTAGTTAAGATTTTCTATCGTTACGGCGAAGAGAAATTTTCTAAACAAATTGCACGTAGAATTGAAGCCCACCGAGAACAACAACCGATTGAAACAACTTTAGAACTAGTTGATGTCATTAAAGAAGGCATACCAGCGAAAGCAAGACGGAAAGGGGGACATCCTGCAAAACGCGTGTTCCAAGCTATTCGAATTGCTGTGAATGATGAGTTGTCAGCTTTTGAAGATTCAGTTGAGCAAGCCATTGAATGTGTGAAGGTCGGAGGTAGAATATCAGTAATTACTTTCCACTCTTTGGAAGATCGTTTGTGTAAACAAATTTTCCAAGAGTTTGAGAAAGGTCCAGATGTACCAAGAGGTCTACCTGTTATTCCTGAAGCATATACACCTAAGTTAAAACGAGTGAATCGTAAACCGATTACCGCTACTGATGACGATTTAAACGAAAACAATCGAGCACGTAGCGCCAAGTTACGCGTAGCAGAAATATTAAAATAAGGAGTAAGTATAATGGCTGTAGAAAAAATTTATCAACCTTATGATGAAGCGACACAAACCAGTATCCCACAAAGACAACCACAATCGAGTCCTGAAAAACAAACCGTTAAAAGAAAAGTTGTTGTTCAACTTACTAGATTTGAAAAAATTTTATACATAGCATTAATAACTGTAATTGCTCTAATAAGTATTTATATGCTATCTTTAAAAATGGATGCGTACGATACGCGAGGAAAAATTGCAGATTTGGATCAAAAAATAGAGAAACAATCTAGTGAAAACAGCGCATTAAAGTCTGAAATTAAGAAAAATTCTTCATATGAACGCATTTACGACAAGGCTAAGAAGCAGGGCATGAGCCTAGAGAACGACAATGTAAAGGTAGTGCGTAATAATGGCGAAGCGAAAAATTAAAATTAAAAAAAATAAAATAGGAGCAGTCCTACTTGTTGGTTTATTCGGACTGCTCTTTTTTATATTGGTGCTAAGGTTTTCTTATATAATGATTACTGGCCACTCCAATGGTCAAGATTTAATTATGAAAGCCAATGAGAAATATTTAGTCAAAAATTCTCAACAACCAGAACGAGGTAAGATTTATGATCGTAATGGTAAAGTTTTAGCAGAAGATGTAGAAAGATATAAACTTGTTGCAGTTGTGGATAAAAAAGCAAGTAAAGAAAGTAAAAAGCCTCGACACGTGGTTGATAAAAAAAAGACAGCAAAAAAATTAGCTGAAATCATAGATATGGATGCTGATGAAATAGAAAAACGACTTAATAATAAGAAAGCCTTTCAAATCGAATTTGGTCAGAAAGGTACTAATTTAACTTATCAAGAAAAAGAAAAAATAGAGAAAATGAAATTACCTGGTATAGCACTTTACCCAGAAACTGAGCGCTTTTATCCTAATGGTAATTTTGCTTCCCATTTAATAGGGATGGCACAGAAAGACCCTGATACTGGTGAATTAAATGGTGCATTAGGTGTTGAAAAAATATTTAATAGTTATTTAAATGGATCAAGAGGTGCACTTAAATATATTCATGATATATGGGGCTACATTGCACCTAATACGAAGAAAGAGCAACAACCTAAACGTGGAGACGATGTACACTTAACAATTGATTCTAATATCCAAGTTTTTGTGGAAGAAGCGCTTGATGACATGGTTGAACGTTATGCTCCAAAAGATTTATTTGCAGTAGTAATGGACGCAAAAACTGGTGAAATACTTGCATATAGCCAACGTCCGACTTTTAATCCTGAAACAGGTAAAGATTTTGGCAAAAAGTGGGCGAACGATTTATATCAAAATACATATGAACCGGGCTCTACTTTTAAAACATACGGCTTAGCTGCAGCAATTCAAGAAGGTAAGTTCAAACCGGATGAAAAGTATAAATCAGGTCATAGAAATATTATGGGCTCTGAAATTTCCGATTGGAATAAAACTGGTTGGGGACGTATACCCATGTCGTTAGGTTTTACTTATTCATCAAATACATTGATGATGCACTTACAAGATTTGGTTGGTGCTGATAAAATGAAATCTTGGTATGAACGCTTTGGATTTGGCAAAAAAACGGGTGGTATGTTTGATGGAGAAGCTGCAGGTAATATTGGTTGGGCAAATGAATTACAACAAAAAACGTCAGCATTTGGTCAATCAACAACTGTTACTCCTGCTCAAATGATTCAAGCACAATCGGCATTCTTTAATAAAGGAAATATGCTTAAACCATGGTTTGTAAGTAGTATCGATAATCCAATAACTAAAAAGAATTATTACTCTGGTAAAAAAGAGTTTGCCGGTAAACCAGTAACGCAAGAAACAGCCAATAAAGTTGAAGAAGAACTTGATAAAGTAGTAAATAGTAAGAAGAGTCATGCCATGAATTATCGCGTAAAAGGTTATGATATTGAAGGTAAGACAGGAACAGCACAAGTAGCTGATTCAAATGGAGGCGGTTATGTTAAAGGTGAAAATCCTTACTTTGTAAGTTTCATGGGGGATGCACCTAAGAAAGATCCTAAAGTCATTGTCTATGCAGGTATGAGTCTTGCTCAAAAAAATGATCAAGAAGCATATGAAATGGGTGTGAGCAAAGCATTTAAACCAATTATGGAGAATACGCTGAAATATTTAAATGTTGGAAAATCTAGTGATACTTCATCAAAAACTGACTATAGTAAAGTGCCTAACGTGCAAGGAGATGAAGTTCAAAAAGCAGAGGATAGCGTCAATGCTCAATCTCTTAAACCTATTACGATTGGTAATGGCAAACAAATTAAACAACAATCAGTTAAGTCAGGTACCAAAGTCCTACCGCACAGTAAAGTAATGTTAATGACAGACGGGGAATTAACAATGCCGGATATGACCGGATGGACAAAAGAAGATGTACTTGCTTTTGAAGATTTAACGAAAATTAAAGTTTCTACTAAAGGTAATGGATTTGTCACGAATCAAAGTATCTCAAAAGGTCAAATCATTAAAAATAAAGATAAGATAGAAGTATCATTATCTGCTGAAGATACGGATGATGACCAAGAGAAAACTGATGAGGACTCTTCGGATAAAAAATCAAAGAAAGATAAAGTTGATGAGGATAATTCAAATGCGTCTTCATCAAGTAAGAATGAAAAGTCGAACGCCGACTCGAAAAATGATTCTGATGACAGCACAAATGAAACATCAGGTTCTGAGAGAAATAATTAATTTAAGAGAACTTGATATCAACAACAGGTTGGGATTAACATTTTAGGGATTAGCTCACGAATGGTCCCAACCTTATTTAATAAATAGATAATGTCGTATATTAAAATAAAACAAAAACTGATAAAATATTAAAGGTTATTTACAAATAAAAAGAACTAAAATTAGAAAGTGAAGAAAAGGAGATTTATATGATCTTTATATACGCGATCATCGCATTACTGATAACATTTATTTTAGTCCCAATACTTATTCCAACATTGAAACGTATGAAATTTGGACAAAGTATCCGTGAAGAAGGGCCTCAAAGCCATATGAAAAAAACAGGTACACCTACTATGGGTGGGCTTACATTTTTAATTAGTATTATAATTACCTCCATCATTGCAATTATCTTTGTAGACCATTCCAATCCTATTATTTTGTTACTATTTGTAACAATCGGTTTTGGTCTTATTGGATTTATTGATGACTATATTATTGTAGTTAAAAAGAATAACCAAGGATTAACTAGTAAACAAAAGTTTCTAGCACAAATAATTATTGCAGTTATATTTTTTGTGCTAAGTAATGTTTTTCACCTTGTACATTTTACGACAGATTTGCATATTCCATTTGTGAATTTTGATATTCCGTTGTCATTTGCTTATGTGATATTTATTGTCTTTTGGCAAGTTGGTTTCTCAAATGCTGTAAACTTAACAGATGGCTTAGATGGATTGGCAACTGGTTTGTCAATAATAGGTTTTGCTATGTATGCTGTAATGAGTTACATGTTAGATTCACCGGCTATTGGCATATTTTGTATTATAATGATTTTCGCTTTACTAGGTTTCTTACCTTACAATTTAAATCCAGCGAAAGTTTTCATGGGAGACACAGGAAGTCTTGCTTTAGGTGGTATTTTTGCGACGATTTCAATCATGTTGAATCAAGAATTATCATTAATATTAATTGGTTTTGTGTTTGTAGTTGAGACATTATCTGTAATGTTACAAGTAGCCTCATATAAATTAACGAAGAAACGTATTTTCAAGATGAGTCCTATACATCACCACTTTGAATTAAGTGGTTGGGGTGAATGGAAGGTAGTAACAGTATTTTGGACGGTAGGTTTAATTACAGGATTAATAGGTTTATGGATTGGAGTGCATTAAATTGCTAAATTACACTGAATTAGAAAATAAAAATGTTTTAGTAGTAGGCTTAGCAAAAAGTGGATATGAAGCGGCGAAACTTCTCCTTAAATTAGGTGCTAACGTTAAAGTCAATGATGGAAAGGATCTTTCACAGGATGCACATGCTAAAGATTTAGAATCTATGGGCATTGAGGTAATTAGCGGTAGTCATCCTTTTTCTTTATTAGATGATAATCCCATCATTGTGAAAAATCCAGGTATTCCATATACTGTATCAATTATTGAAGAAGCAGCAAAAAGAGGGCTTAAAATCTTAACAGAGGTTGAACTTAGCTATTTAATTTCTGAGGCACCAATCATAGCAGTTACTGGAACTAACGGTAAAACAACTGTCACTTCACTAATCGGTGATATGTTCCAAAAAAGCGTGTTAACTGGACGGCTTTCTGGAAATATTGGTTATGTAGCCTCAAACGTTGCACAAGAAGTTAAATCAGATGAGTATTTAATAACAGAATTATCATCTTTTCAATTATTAGGTATTGAGAAATATAAACCACATATCGCTATCATTACAAATATTTATTCTGCACATTTGGATTACCATGAAACGTTAGAGAACTATCAAAATGCTAAAAAGCAAATATATAAAAATCAAACTAAAGATGATTATCTCATTTGTAATTATCACCAAAGACACCTAATTGAATCAGAAAATCTAGAAGCAAAAACATTTTATTTTTCAACACAGCAAGAAGTTGATGGGATATACATTAAAGATGGTTTCATCGTTTTTAACGGCATTCGCATTATTAACACTAAAGACTTAGTACTACCGGGAGAACATAACCTGGAAAATATTTTAGCAGCTGTATTAGCATCGATCATTGCTGGTGTGCCAGTCAAAGCTATTGTAGATAGTCTTGTTACTTTTTCTGGTATTGATCATAGACTTCAGTATATTGGTACAAATCGCACAAATAAATATTATAATGATTCAAAAGCAACTAATACTTTAGCTACTCAATTTGCGCTTAACTCTTTTGATCAACCAATTATTTGGTTGTGTGGTGGATTAGATCGTGGTAATGAATTCGATGAACTTATTCCTTATATGGAAAATGTACGTGTGATGGTTGTTTTTGGAGAAACACAAGATAAATTTGCTAAATTGGGCAATAGTCAAGGTAAGTATGTGATTAAAGCAACAGACGTAGAGGATGCTGTTGATAAAATTCAAGATATAGTCGAGCCCAATGATGTTGTTTTATTATCACCAGCTTGTGCAAGTTGGGATCAGTATCATACATTTGAAGAACGTGGTGAGAAGTTTATCGATAGATTCCGAGCGCACTTGCCATCATACTAAGGAGTGTGAATGCTCATGGAAGAGAATAAAAATCAACCTAATAATGAGAATATGTCGAATAAAGACGATAATACAATCCATTTGAATGATAGTCAAAGTAATGAAGACTTAGAGCTTTTTAGACGGAATAAAAACGCTCGCCAACGCAGAAGACGTCGCATAGATAATCAAAGTAAAGAAAAAGATGCTACGTCTACACAATCACAGTTAGAAACTAAACCAATGGATAAATTTATTGATAATCACAAGTCGCATAATCAAGATAAAGAAATAAAAAGTGATTTAATTGAGGATAATGTTAATGATGAAGATGACAATCAAAAATATAATAATGATAAATTAAATGATCGTAGTGTTCAACAAACAAGCGAAACGCGTCAAAGTAATGAAGACGAAGAGGAATTTCTAGCTGATCATCAGAGCGAAAAACAAACTAAAGACTCTCGTCATTCTAAAAAACATAAATTACTAAGTAAATTTACTTCTAAAAAAGAAAAGGAAACATTTACATCGTTCAATAGTAATGAGAAGGTAACTCAAATTAAACCTCTTAGTTTAGAAGAAAAAAGAGCCATAAGACGTAAAAAGCAAAAAAGAATCCAATATACAATTATCACACTACTCATTCTTATCATTGTTCTCATTTTACTCTATATGTTTACACCACTAAGTAAAATATCAAATGTAAATATTAAAGGTAATAACAACGTAAGTACGAGTAAAATAAAGAAAGAACTTAACGTTACTTCACGTTCACGAATGTATACTTTTAGTAAAAATAAAGCGATTAGGAACTTAAAACAGAACCCTTTAATCAAAGAAGTTGATATTCATAAACAATTACCAAACACGTTAACTGTTAACGTGACTGAGTACCAAATTGTTGGTTTAGAAAAAAATAAAGATAAATATGTGCCAATTATAGAAGATGGTAAAGAATTAACAGAATACAAAGATGAAGTTTCACATGATGGACCTATCATTGATGGGTTCAAAGGAGACAAAAAAACACGAATTATAAAAGCTTTATCTGAAATGTCACCTAAAGTGAGAAACTTAATAGCAGAGGTGAGTTACGCACCAACTAAAAATAAACAAAGTCGCATAAAGATTTTTACCAAAGATAATATGCAAGTCATTGGTGACATTACAACGATTGCAGACAAAATGCAATATTATCCTCAAATGTCACAATCATTAAGCAGAGATGATTCTGGCGAACTTAAGACAAATGGGTATATTGATTTATCGGTTGGAGCGTCATTTATTCCTTATCAAGGTTCATCAACTGTTCAATCGGGTACTGAACAAAATGTAACCAAGTCAACACAAGAAGAAAATGATGCAAAAGAAGAACTTCAAAATGTGTTGAATAAAATTAATAAACAATCTAAAGAAAATAATTAAAAAATTTCGATAATAGTATGTGTTTATAGTTCACAAGCTATTCAACGTATTGTACACTAAACATAGTGTACTTAAATAGTATAATTTGTCAGGAGGTGCCTATCTATGGAGGAACATTACTATGTGAGCATAGATATAGGTTCATCAAGCGTAAAAACAATAGTAGGCGAAAAATTTCACAACGGAATTAATGTGATAGGTACAGGGCAAACCTACACAAGTGGTATCAAGAATGGTTTAATTGATGATTTTGATATTGCAAGACAAGCAATTAAAGATACAATTAAGAAGGCTTCAATTGCCTCTGGTGTAGATATAAAAGATGTATTTTTAAAACTACCTATCATCGGTACCGAAGTATATGATGAATCAAATGAAATTGAATTTTACGAGGATACTGAAATTGATGGCACACATATTGAATCAGTTTTAGAAGGTATCCGAGATAAAAATGATGTACCTGAAACTGAAGTGATAAATGTATTCCCAATTCGTTTTGTAGTTGACAAAGACAATGAAGTTTCAGATCCAAAAGAATTAATTGCAAGACATTCATTAAAAGTAGATGCAGGTGTCATCGCAATCCAAAAATCTATTTTAATCAATATGATTAAATGTGTTGAGGCATGTGGTGTTGACGTGTTAGATGTTTATTCTGATGCGTATAATTATGGTTCTATTCTTACACCAACGGAGAAAGAATTAGGCGCTTGTGTCATTGATATCGGTGAAGATTTAACGCAAGTTGCTTTCTATGAACGAGGAGAACTTGTAGATGCTGAATCTATAGAAATGGCCGGTCGAGACATTACGGATGATATTGCTCAAGGACTAAATACTACATATGACACAGCTGAAAAGGTAAAACATCAATATGGTCATGCATTTTATGACTCTGCTTCAGATCAAGATGTCTTTTCAGTAGATCAAGTTGATTCAGATGAACATGTTCAATATACTCAAAAAGATTTAAGTGACTTTATTGAACAAAGAGTCGAAGATATATTCTTTGAAGTCTTTGATGTTTTACAAGAACTAGGACTTACAAAAGTAAACGGAGGATTTGTAGTTACTGGCGGATCTGCAAATTTACTAGGTGTAAAAGAATTACTACAAGATATGGTTAGTGAAAAAGTGAGAATTCATACACCGTCACAAATGGGTATCAGAAAACCGGAATTTTCTTCTGCTATTTCTACAATTTCTAGTAGTATCGCTTTTGACGAGTTATTAGATTATGTTACAATTAGTTATCAAGATAATGAAGAATTTGAAGAAGAAGTTATCGAATCTGATAAAGATAGTGAAACAAAATCAAGCGGTTTTGATTGGTTTAAGCGTAAATCAAACAAAAAAGAAAATGACGAGGTAGCACCAGAAGCGCCTCGTGAAGAGTCTTATGAAGACCGTGAAAATCATCTAGAAGATGAACAACAAACAGAAGGCAAAGCCAAAGAAGAAAGTAAGTTTAAAAAATTAATGAAATCTCTATTTGAATGATTATTGGCCATAAAGACTAGGAGGAAAATTAAATGTTAGAATTTGAACAAGGATTTAATCATTTAGCCACATTGAAAGTCATCGGTGTAGGTGGCGGCGGAAATAATGCCGTTAACCGTATGATTGACCATGGTATGAATAATGTGGAATTTATTGCTATCAACACTGATGGACAAGCTTTAAACTTATCAAAAGCTGAATCAAAAATTCAAATTGGTGAAAAATTAACACGTGGATTAGGTGCTGGTGCTAATCCTGAAATTGGGAAGAAAGCAGCAGAAGAATCAAGAGAACAAATTGAAGATGCTATCCAAGGTGCTGATATGGTATTCGTAACTGCTGGTATGGGTGGCGGTACTGGAACAGGTGCTGCGCCGGTTGTTGCTAAAATTGCAAAAGAAATGGGTGCTTTAACTGTAGGTGTTGTTACGCGTCCATTCGGTTTCGAAGGTCGTAAGCGCCAAACACAAGCGGCAGCTGGTGTAGAATCTATGAAAGCAGCAGTGGATACATTAATTGTTATTCCAAATGATCGCTTATTAGATATCGTTGACAAATCTACGCCGATGATGGAAGCATTTAAAGAAGCGGATAATGTATTACGTCAAGGTGTACAAGGTATTTCAGATTTAATTGCAGTATCAGGTGAAGTGAACTTAGACTTTGCAGACGTTAAAACAATTATGTCTAATCAAGGTTCTGCGTTAATGGGTATCGGTGTGTCATCTGGTGAAAACAGAGCAGTCGAAGCCGCTAAAAAAGCAATTTCTTCTCCATTATTAGAAACATCAATTGTAGGTGCTCAAGGTGTACTTATGAACATTACAGGTGGAGAATCACTGTCTTTATTTGAAGCGCAAGAAGCAGCTGATATTGTTCAAGATGCTGCAGATGAAGATGTGAATATGATTTTCGGTACAGTTATTAACCCAGAGCTTCAAGATGAAATTGTAGTTACTGTTATCGCAACTGGTTTTGAAGATAAACCTTCTTCACAAGGTCGTAAAGCTACAAGTACTGGTTTTGGTTCAAGTGTAAATAGTAGTTCTAATCATCAATCTGGTGCTAGTGCTAAAGAAGATTCATTCTCTGCACACACTTCTCATTCACAATCAAGTGAAAGTGTAAGTGAAAGAAGCCACACTACTAAAGATGATGATATTCCTAGCTTTATTAGAAATAGAGAAGAAAGACGTTCTAGAAGAACTAGACGCTAATCGTCAGTATATATAATCACTGTATTTTAAATAGCCTGAGACATTTTATAGTCTCAGGCATTTTTTTCGTGTTGGAGTATCTAACTAACCTGAAAACCTATTTAAATCAATGTTTAACTAAATTTTTCTGTTGCAAGTTAGTAATTGATACAAGTTTAAATAAATTTAAGTATGATATATAATTGTTTTATAATTGGTTACTTAATACTTAGATTATTTGTAGAACATTTCGATTTGAAATTAAGTGTACAGTGGAATGTATATATAGGGGTGGTGAAATATTTTGAAAGAGAGATTTATTAAGAAAACTCATTATTTAGACTATCAATTTGATGAGCATACTGATATTAAGTTAGGTTTCACTACTCGAGAAAATGGTTTAAGTCCTTATCCTAATCATAGTTTTAATATGGCGAGATATATCAGCGACAGTGCACATCATATTACACATCATCAAGATATCTTAGCGAATCTTATTGGTTATCCAAGAGATGAATGGGTTTTTCCTATACAAACACATGATAATCGCATCGTTCAAGTTACAAGTGAACATAAAGGAACAAATATTGATAAACTAACTGATGATTTACATGGCATAGATGGAATGTATACTTTCGATTCTCACATTCTCCTTACTATGTGTTATGCGGATTGTGTACCGGTATATTTTTATAGTGAATCACATGGCTATATTGGATTAGCACATGCAGGTTGGCGAGGAACATATGGTCAAATAGTAAAAGAAATGCTAAAAAAAGTGGATTTTGATTATGAAGACTTAAAGATTGTAATCGGTCCAGCAACTTCAAATTCTTATGAAATCAATGATGATATAAAAAATAAATTTGAGGAATTAACCATTGATTCAACTTTATATATTGAGAGCAGAGGCAAAAATAAACATGGTATTGATTTAAAAAAGGCTAACGCACTTCTTCTAGAAGAAGCTGGAGTTCCATCAAAAAACATATACATTACCGAATATTCAACTTCAGAAAACTTAGATTTATTCTTTTCATATCGTGTTGAAAAAGGACAGACGGGACGTATGTTAGCATTTATTGGACGGAAGTAAAGTGTATAAAGTAGGTGAATAATTTATGGATGTTAAAGAGAATCTTGCTAAGATTGAAACGGAAATTGATGCAAGCGTTAAAAAAAGTGCCCATTCAGCACAACCTCACGTGATTGCAGTAACAAAATATGTTACAATAGAGCGAGCTAGAGAAGCGTATAAAGCAGGAATAAGACATTTCGGTGAAAATCGATTAGATGGATTCAAAAAGAAGAAAGAATCTCTACCAAGCGATATTAAATTACATTTCATTGGTTCTTTACAATCAAGGAAAGTTAAAGATATTATAAATGAAGTCGATTATTTTCATGCTTTAGATCGTTTGAGTCTAGCTAAGGAGATTAACAAAAGAGCAAATCATGTTATAAAATGTTTCTTACAAGTAAATGTTTCTGGAGAAGAATCTAAACATGGCATAGCTCTTGAAGAAGTAAATCAATTTATAAATCAAATCAAAGAATACGAAAATATCCAAATTATTGGATTAATGACGATGGCACCATTGACTGATGATCTATCGTACATAAAAAATTTATTTAAAGAGTTAAGACATAAAAGAAATGAAATACAACAATTCAATTTAGCACATGCGCCTTGTACAGAATTATCTATGGGAATGAGTAATGATTATCAAATGGCAGTCGAAGAAGGTGCAACCTTTGTCAGAATTGGGACTAAACTTGTAGGAGAATAGGAGTGAGCCCCCCTTGGCTTTAAAGGATTTATTTAATAATTTTTTTGTAGTTGAAGAAGAAGAGGAAGTTGAAGGACCTGAAGAGCGAGAATCTTCTAGATCACGTGAACGTGTTCAAGAGCGCGAAGATTACAATCGTAATGAGAATCAAGCGACACCACAAACTTTTAACAATAAGCAACAAGCGATTAAATCTGTACCTCAAAAGAACACTTTGAGATCGAATACAACTTCTGAAGAAAGGAATTATCGTATGAATAATAATTCAAAAAATAATTCTAGAAACGTTGTAACAATGAATCAAGCATCACAATCATATACTGCTCAGGAAAGTTCAAAAATGTGTCTGTTTGAACCACGTGTCTTTTCAGATACTCAAGATATTGCCGACGAATTAAAAAATAGACGTGCAACTTTAGTAAATTTACAACGCATTGATCAAGTATCAGCAAAGCGTATTATTGATTTTTTAAGTGGTACGGTATACGCAATTGGTGGAGATATTCAGCGCGTGGGTACTGATATTTTCTTATGCACACCTGATAATGTTGAAGTAGCCGGCAGTATAACTGATCACATCGAGAATATGGAGCAACATTACGAATAAGGAGTTCAGCTATGGATATTGGTTTGCTAAGTACAATTTTCCGATTTATTATATTTTTAGTTCAAATATATTATTTTGGAATGATTATATATTTCTTTACTTCTTGGGTTCCGAGTATAAGAGAGTCTAAGTTTGGAGAATTTTTAGGAAAGTTATATGAACCTTTCTTAGAACCTTTCCGTAAAATTATTCCTCCTATTGGCTTTATAGATATTTCTTCTATCGCGGCAATCTTCGTTCTAGTTTTATTCCAAAGTGGTTTGGTAAAAATATTTAATTTAATTCTTGCATATTTATCTTAAAATATGACACGCACTAACTTTATATTATTCAACATAACGAGGCAAAGTAGCTAGACTTTGACCTCGTTTTATCATATAACTTATTGTTGACAGTATTATAGTCGTAGTGTTTTTAAAAATTTTTCAACATAAAAGGAGTAGATAACCATCGATATATATCAGCATTTTAGAAAGGAAGAACAAGATGCTATCGATCAATTCATCGATAAATGTAAGCAGGCTGATGCTAATTATGCTCCGGTTCTAACCCATTTCTTGGACCCGCGAGGCCAATATATACTTGAGGTCATTACGCGTAGTTATCAAGATTTACATGTCACATTTTTTGGTGGACCACATGCAGAAAGGAAACGTGCAATCATCGCACCATTATATTTTAAGCCACAGCCTGAGGACTTTGAACTGACTTTATTTGAACTTCAATATCCTAAGAAATTTGTAACAATACAACATCAGCACGTTCTTGGAACACTCATGTCACTGGGAATACAAAGAGATCAACTCGGTGATATTATAGTTGGAGAAGATATACAGTTTGTTTTGACAAAACAATTAGAATCATATATTATATCTGAACTAACGCGTATTAAGGGAGCCACAGTTAAACTTAATTCTATTCCTACTGAAGATATGATACAATCAGAAGAGAATTGGAAAGTTCATAGTACAACTGTGAGCGCTTTGAGATTAGATGTAGTTTTGAAAGAGATAATTCATAAATCTCGAAATATTGCACAACAATTAATTATAAAAAAAAGAGTCAAAGTTAACCATACTGTAATAGATTCTACAGATTTTCAATTAGAGCAGAATGATTTATTGTCAATTCAAGGTTATGGTAGAGCTCAAATTGTTGAAATAGGTGGAAAAACAAAAAAGAACAAGTTACACATTCATTATCAAACACTATTTAAATAGCTATTAATCAAGGAGGATTATCATGCCTTTTACACCAAGTGAGATTAAGAATAAAGAATTTACACGAGTAAAAAATGGTTTAGAACCTACAGAAGTTGCAAATTACTTAGAGCAACTAAGTAATGAAATCGAACGTTTAAAAGAAGATAAAAAGCAACTTGAAAAAGTCATTGAAGATAGAGATTCCAATATTAAATCATATAAAGATGTTCACCAATCAGTAAGTGATGCACTTATTCAAGCACAAAAAGTAGGAGAAGAGACAAAACAAGCAGCAACTAAAGAAGCTGAAGCCGTTTTATCAAAAGCACAAGTACAAGCTGACAGTATTGTGAATGATGCAATTGAAAAAGCACGTCGTCTAGCTTTCCAAACTGAAGACATGAAACGACAATCTAAAGTTTTCCGCTCTCGTTTTCGTATGCTTGTTGAAGCACAACTTGACTTACTCAAAAGTGAAGATTGGGATTACTTACTCAATTATGATTTAGACGCCGAGCAAGTGACATTAGAAGATATTCATCATCTTAATGAAAATGATTTGACACCTGAAGAACGTGCAATGAAACAAAAGCAAAATCAAGAATTATCGGCTAATCAACCTTCTACATCAAGTTCAGAATCTGTGAGTCAATCAAATACAAATAGCGAATCATCACAATCAACATCAAATAATTAAAAACGAATCACAAATTAACCATTTGATGTAAAAATAACGAAGAAATTTCATTGTTTATTAAAAATGCATTTTCTAAATAACAATTTATTGATATGATATAAAGACAGACGCGTAAGAAACAGTGAACATAGTACAGCGAGCTAGGAATGGTGTGAGCCTAGCATATTGTTTGTTTCTTATATCACTGGCTTTTCAATTTTATAAATATTCTTAAGAGAACTCTAAGTTGAGTTAAGTAGGGTGGTACCGCGGATTAACCGTCCCTTTTAATTGAACTTAGAGTTCTTTTTTATCATTACAAGGAGTGAATATAATGAATTACAAAGATACCCTATTAATGCCGAAAACTGATTTTCCTATGAGAGGTGGCTTACCAAATAAAGAACCTCAAATTCAAGAAATGTGGGATAATGATGACCAATATCGCAAAGCGTTAGAAAAAAATAAAAATAATCCATCATTCATTTTGCATGACGGACCACCATATGCTAATGGTAATTTACATATGGGACATGCATTAAATAAAATCATAAAGGATTTTATTGTTCGTTATAAAACAATGCAAGGTTTTTATGCACCGTATGTGCCGGGTTGGGATACTCATGGTTTACCAATTGAACAGGCTTTAACTAAAAAAGGCGTTGATCGCAAAAAAATGTCAGTTGCAGAATTTAGAGAGAAATGTAAAGAATTTGCATTAAAACAAATCGACATTCAAAAGAAAGATTTTAAGCGCCTTGGTGTACGTGGTGATTTTAATAATCCTTACATTACATTAACACCTGAATATGAAGCCGCACAAATAAGATTATTTGGAGAAATGGCAGATAAAGGTTTGATTTATAAAGGAAAAAAACCTGTGTATTGGTCACCTTCAAGTGAATCATCACTTGCAGAAGCTGAGATAGAATATCATGACAAACGTTCTGCATCAATTTACGTTGCTTTTGACGTAAAAGACAGTAAAGGTAAAGTTGATTCTGATGCACAATTTATTATTTGGACAACTACACCATGGACAATTCCATCAAATGTCGCAATTACAGTTCATCCAGAGCTAAAATATGGTCAGTATAATGTTGATGGACATAAATACATTGTTGCCCAAGCATTATCAGAAGAAGTCGCAGAAGCATTAGGTTGGGATAAAGATTCTATACAATTAGAGAAAGAATTCACAGGTAAAGAATTGGAATTTGTAGAGGCACAACATCCATTCCTAGATCGTGTATCGTTAGTAATTAACGGTGAACATGTTACGACAGACGCTGGTACGGGATGTGTCCATACAGCTCCCGGTCACGGGGAAGATGACTATATTGTAGGTCAAAAATATGATTTACCAGTAATTAGTCCTTTAAATGATAAAGGTGTATTCACTGAAGAAGGTGGACCATTTGAAGGAATGTTCTACGACAAAGCAAACAAAGCCGTAACTGATCTTTTAAAAGAAAAAGACGCACTACTTAAACTTGACTTTATTACACATAGTTATCCTCATGATTGGCGTACGAAAAAACCTGTTATCTTTAGAGCTACACCACAATGGTTTGCTTCCATTAATAAAGTAAGACAGGATATTCTTGATGCAATTGAAGACACGAACTTTAAAGTAGACTGGGGTAAAACACGAATTTACAATATGATTCGTGATCGTGGCGAATGGGTAATTTCTCGTCAACGTGTATGGGGTGTTCCTTTACCGGTATTTTATGCTGAAAATGGCGATATCATTATGACTAAAGAGACAGTAAATCACGTTGCAGATTTATTTGAAAAACACGGTTCAAATATTTGGTTTGAAAAAGAAGCTAAAGAATTACTTCCTGAAGGATTTAGTCATCCTGGAAGCCCTAACGGTGAATTTACTAAAGAAACTGATATTATGGATGTTTGGTTTGATTCTGGTTCATCACACCGTGGTGTATTAGAAACGAGACCTGAACTTTCATTCCCAGCAGACCTTTATTTTGAGGGTAGTGATCAGTACCGCGGTTGGTTTAACTCTTCAATTACAACTGCTGTAGCTACACGTGGTCAAGCACCATATAAATTCTTGTTATCACATGGCTTCGTCATGGACGGTGAAGGTAAGAAGATGAGTAAGTCATTAGGTAACGTTATAGTTCCTGATCAAGTTGTTAAACAAAAAGGCGCTGATATTGCACGTTTATGGGTAAGCAGTACTGATTACCTCTCTGATGTGCGTATTTCCGATGAAATTCTTAAACAAACGTCTGATGTATATCGTAAAATTCGAAACACTTTAAGATTTATGTTAGGTAATATTAACGATTTCAATCCTGAAACGGATAGTATTGCTGAAACAAATCTACTTGAAGTAGATCGCTATTTGCTAAATCGTTTACGTGAATTCACAGCGAGTACGATTAATAACTATGAGAATTTTGATTATTTGAATATTTATCAAGAAGTTCAAAACTTTATCAATGTTGAACTAAGTAACTTCTATTTAGATTACGGTAAAGATATACTTTATATTGAGAAAAAAGATTCTCATAAACGCCGTAGCATGCAAACCGTTTTATATCAAATACTTGTTGACATGACTAAATTACTAGCACCCATTTTAGTGCATACAGCTGAAGAAGTTTGGTCTCATACACCTCATGTAAAAGAAGAAAGTGTACACCTTTCAGATATGCCTAAAGTTGTTGATGTAGACGAAGAATTGTTAGAAAAATGGAATACATTTATGAATTTACGTGATGATGTTAATCGTGCATTAGAACAAGCACGTAATGAAAAAGTAATTGGTAAGTCATTAGAAGCTAAAGTGGTTATTGGAAGCAATGAATCATTTAATACAGCGGAATTTTTACAACAATTTAATGACTTACAACAATTATTTATCGTTTCACAAGTTGAAGTTAAAGATAAAGTGAATGATGGTGTATCATATCAATATGGAGATATCCATATTAAACATGCTGAAGGTGAAAAATGTGAAAGATGCTGGAACTATACAGAAGAATTAGGTTCAGTAGGTGAACTTGAACATTTATGCCCACGATGTCAAGAAGTAGTAAAAACTTTGGTATAATAAAAAGTTTTTACAAGTGAGCGTATCTTTCAAGAAAATAAATTTTAAATGATTGTTTAAATACTATAAGAAAGCCCAAAATGAAATTCATTTTGGGCTTATTTTATAGTTATTATTGTGAAGTTATAAGATTTCAAATAAAGAAATTTCACTAGCTTTTTAAAGGTAAGTTGATAAAGCAGACTTCTCTATTTAATGTTTAATTTTTAATGAACTTGAACAAGTTTCGTAAATACATATTCATTACATTTTTTGTCATAGAATATTTTTCTCATTATAAGCACAGTGATTGTATTGAATCTTCAGGCATAAAATGATAACAATATTAATAAGGTATAAATCAATCATTTGAGTTCAATTTAATTTTTAGTCATAATATATAAAATACAAAGTGTTGGATAGTGTAGTAATTGTTCACATTACTGATTGAACTCATTAGGCTTTAATAATAAAAGCATCAATATAATAATTTTATCTAAATGTATTAAATTTTTGTATAGATACAATTCATAATCAAACGTCTTGGACAAAAATATTTAATTATTAATAAAACACAGGCATATGTTTTTTAATAAACATTGTTGCTAAATTTAGATAGCATTTAGATTGTCAATTCTCTTTATTATGTGAGTGATAAACAAAGAGAAAGATTAAGAGAAGAAACACGTACATATTTTTTATTACTGCGCTTAAAAGATAAACATACACTTTCAACAAAGTAATCATTTAATTATTTAAAAGAAAAGTAATCATTGAAAGGAAAATAAGATGTTTCATAACAAAAATGCAAATTTTGTAAATGGTGTAACTATCAATATTAAAGATAAAGAAACTATTAAAACATTTTATGAGAATGTTTTAGGATTTAATCTTATCAATGAATCTAAAACTGCTGTACAATTTGAAGTTGGCGATTCAAATCAATTTATTACTTTTATTGAAATACAGAATGGACGAGAACCGTTAATGTCTGAAGCAGGTCTTTTCCATATTGGTATATTGTTGCCTACATTGACTACATTAGCTGATTTACTCGTACATTTAAGTGATTTTGAAGTACCAGTGAACGGTGGACAACAAAGTGTTGCAACATGTTTATTTATTGAGGATCCAGAGGGCAATGCCATAAAGTTTTATGTCGATCGTGAGACAGAATCATGGATTGATGAGAAAGAAGGCAGAATTAGAATGGATATTGCGCCAATTAATGTACCTCGATTATTGCAAAATGTCTCTCATACTCAATGGCAAGGCATACCAGATGAAACTAAATTAGGTTCATTGCATATTAAGTCCATTCGAATTTCTGATGTTAAATCATATTATTTACATTATTTTGGATTAGAAGAATCAGCATATATGGACGATTATTCTCTATTTTTATCTTCAAACGATTATTATAATCATTTGGCTGTTAATCAGTGGTTATCTGCGACAAAACGAGTAGATAATGAACATACCTATGGTTTAGCTATGATAGATTTTCACTATCCAAAAACGACACATAAAAATCTTAAAGGACCTGATGGTATTTATTTTAGATTTAATAGAATAAAAGAAGTGTGATGATATGAAAAAAGCAATCATAGTAATGGTTGTTGTTAGTGTTATCTTGACAATAGCAGCAGTTATTGACGAGTTTATTATTCAAGATATGAAGCGTGTGCAAAGTCGTTTTACGTCACATCATCCTATGAAAATCAATACATATAAAAAGGGTCAGTGTACATATTATGTCTTTGAACGTGTTAAAAATGATGGGAATAAGATAAACAATACTTGGAGCGACGCCAAGAATTGGGATAAAAAAGCAATTGATGATGGATACATTGTTGACCGTAACCCTAAAAAAGGATCAATATTACAATCTTCTAAAGGGAAATACGGTCATGTTGCATATATAGAAACAATAAATGAAGATGGTTCTATACAAGTTTCAGAAATGAACTATACAAAACCTTATGAAATCACAAAACGAACAATTCATACTTATGACATTAAAAATTATTATTATATTCATCCTCAAAAGATAAAAACATAATAGACAAGATAGCTTTTTCAAAATTACGTTCTAGGATATAATGTTAAGTGTTGCTTTAGATGACATTAAAAAGAATGGAGGCACTTCTTTGAAAAAGAAATACTATATTAGCATCTCTTTACTTATGACATTCATTGTACTAGTTTTCGATCAAGTTTCTAAATGGCTTATTACAATCTCAATGAAGGTTGGAGATTCATATGAAATTATCCCTAACTTTTTAAATATTACATCCCATAGAAACAACGGTGCAGCATGGGGGATTTTGAGTGGTAAAATGCTATTTTTCTATATTATTACTATCATTATTTTAATCGTTTTAGTTATTTTTTATATTAAAGAAGCACAATTTAATTTATTTATGCAGGTTGCAATAAGCCTATTATTCGCTGGAGCCTTAGGAAATTTTATTGACCGCGTATTACATGGTGAAGTTGTGGATTTTATTGATACGAATATATTCGGTTACGATTTTCCTATCTTTAATATTGCGGATTCAAGCTTAACAATTGGAGTTATATTCGTAATCATCACACTGATTAAAGATGCAATCATAAATAAGAAGGAGGTCTAGTTATGGGAAATTATAATTTTAATATTATTGAACAATCACAAGTTGGACAACGTATAGATAAACTTGTTTCAGATTTAAATAAAGATTGGTCACGTAGTCAACTTCAAGATTGGATTAAAGAAGGTTTAGTCAAGGTAAATGGTAAAGTAATTAAATCGAACTATAAGGTCAAGTTAAATGACAAAATTGTTGTAACCGAGAAAGAAGTCGTAGAGGCAGATATCAAACCTGAAAACTTAAATTTAGATATTTATTATGAAGACGAAGATGTTGCTATTGTATATAAGCCAAAAGGTATGGTTGTACATCCATCTCCAGGCCATTATAGTGGGACATTAGTAAATGGATTAATGTATCAAATTAAAGATTTATCAGGAATTAATGGCGAAATACGTCCTGGTATAGTTCATAGAATAGATAAAGATACGTCTGGTTTATTAATGGTTGCTAAAAATGATGTTGCCCATCGTCATTTAGTTGAACAACTTATGTCTAAAACTGTTAAACGAAAATACACGGCGTTAGTTCATGGTAATATACCTCATGATTATGGCACAATTGACGCGCCAATTGGTCGAAATAAAAACGATAGACAAGCTATGGCTGTGGTTGATGACGGTAAAGAAGCTGTGACACACTTTAATGTATTAGAGCATTTTAAAGATTATACATTGATAGAATGTCAATTAGAAACAGGGCGTACACATCAAATTCGTGTACATATGAAATATATTGGTTATCCTCTTGTAGGGGATCCGAAGTATGGACCAAAAAAAACGTTAGATATCGGTGGACAAGCTTTACATGCTGGTATCATTGGTTTCGAACATCCTGTAACACATAAATACATTGAGAAGCATGCAACATTACCTAACGATTTTGAAAAATTACTAGATGATATAAGACGTAGAGATGCTTAAACGAATGTGACATCGTTTTTTATTATAAATACTAACTTTGCCATTGACTTATACTATTAAAAGATTTAAACTTATAACAGTTTAAATATAAAAACGTCATCTTTAATTGAGGGTCCAGAGAGGCTCCGAAGATATGAATAATTAGGATAATAATATTTTGATGATTAAGTTACTAATACTTTTGCTGTGTTTATAACTTAAGAATGTGAATATGATAGGGAATATTGCTTATTCTCTTTAACTTTTTGTCTCATATCTTTATTAAAGATATGAGTTTTTTTATATTAAAAGAGGTGAAACAATGTCTGAACGAATTATTTTAGATGATGCAGCGATACAACGTACAATTACACGAATTGCTCATGAAATTCTAGAATATAACAAGGGAACCAAAGATTTAGTTCTATTAGGCATTAAAACTAGGGGTGCTTTTTTAGCACATCGTATACAAGATAAAATAAATTCAATTGAACAACAATTAGTACCAACAGGTACTATCGATATTACACATTTTCGAGATGACGTTGATAAGGTAGTGCAACAAGCTGATCAACGCGCTTTTGATATTAATGTAAATATTAATAACAAAGTGGTTGTTATCATTGATGATGTTTTGTATACCGGACGTACAGTAAGAGCCTCATTAGATGCGATTTTATTACATACAAGACCTATTAAAATAGGGCTTGCAGCACTTGTGGATCGTGGTCATCGTGAACTCCCTATACGCGCAGATTTTGTAGGAAAAAATATACCTACTGCACGAGATGAATCTGTTTCAGTTTATTTAGAAGAAATTGACGACAGAAATGCAGTCGTCATTGAATAATTATCCTTTTAAAACAGTACGAGAGACTGAAAAAGGTGAAGTAATTCATATGGATAGATGAACATATGACTATAAAAAGATTATGTAAACTATAAATATCCAATGGAAGCTTCATTGATAAATGTGATGATAAAAGCTTAACTTAACATTACACTTAGATATATTTCATTTTAGTCTCTTTACACTCTACTGATTGTGAAGAGACTTTTTTTATGAAAGGAAATGAATCAACATGGAAAATGAGCAAATGTTTGAGCGTACCGTTCAGCCAGTTCTTGATGTAAAAGATAAACCAAAACCAGCACAATGGGCATTTCTAAGCCTTCAACATTTATTTGCAATGTTTGGATCAACTGTACTTGTACCATTTTTAACACATCTGCCTATATCAGCAGCTTTGTTGGCATCAGGTATTGGTACACTTTTATACATATTAATCACAAAAGCAAAAATTCCTGCCTACCTAGGATCAAGTTTTGCCTTTATTACACCTATCATCACAGGGTTAAGTACACATAGTCTTGGAGATATGCTGGTTGCATTATTTATGAGTGGATTAATGTACGTGATTATAGGTATTTTCATTAAATTGAGTGGAACACATTGGTTAATGCACTTGTTACCACCAGTAGTTGTCGGACCAGTAATAATGGTTATTGGGTTAAGTTTAGCTCCTACAGCAGTAAACATGGCTATGTTTGAAAATTCTGCTGAGATGAAAGGGTATAACTTAAGTTACTTAATTGTTGCTTTGATTACATTAGCAGTAACCATCATCGTCCAAGGATTCTTCAAAGGGTTTTTATCACTTATACCTGTACTTATAGGTATTATAGTGGGATATATTGTATCCATTTTCATGGGCATAGTTAAATTTGCTCCAATAGCACAAGCGAAATGGATAGATTTTCCTCATATTTATCTACCATTTAAAGATTACACACCATCTTTTCATTTAGGACTCATTCTCGTGATGATACCCGTGGTGTTTGTGACGGTAAGTGAACATATTGGTCATCAAATGGTAATTAACAAAATAGTAGGACGAAATTTCTTTGAAAATCCAGGTTTAGATAAATCAATCATTGGTGATGGTGTTTCAACTATGTTTGCAAGTATGATAGGGGGGCCTCCTAGTACAACTTATGGTGAAAATATAGGTGTACTAGCGATTACCAAAATATACAGTATTTACGTAATTGGTGGTGCGGCAGTTATAGCTATCATTCTTGCATTTATTGGTAAGTTCACTGCTTTAATATCTTCAATACCTACGCCAGTGATGGGTGGTGTCTCAATTTTATTATTCGGTATTATAGCAGCTAGTGGTTTAAGAATGCTTGTTGAAAGTCAAGTAGATTTCTCAAGCAATCGCAACCTAGTTATAGCATCAGTTGTGCTTGTTGTCGGGATTGGTAATCTTCTTATCAATTTAAAAGGCATAGGTATCAATTTACAAATTGAAGGAATGGCATTATCAGCACTTTCAGGAATAATATTAAATTTAATTTTGCCAAAAGAGAAAAACCAAATAAATTAAGCTTTATTTCTATAGGAGGCGCTTTATGGAACACTTATTATCAATGGAGCATTTATCTAATTCAGAAATTTATGATTTAATTACTATTGCTTGCCAATTCAAATCTGGTGAGCGACCATTACCTCAATTTAACGGTCAATACGTATCAAACTTATTCTTCGAAAATTCAACTCGAACAAAGTGTAGCTTTGAGATGGCAGAACAAAAATTAGGATTAAAACTTATTAATTTTGAAACAAGTACATCATCTGTAAAAAAGGGTGAGTCACTTTATGACACATGTAAAACACTTGAAAGTATAGGTGTTGATTTACTTGTCATACGTCACTCACAAAATTCTTATTACGAAGAACTGGATCAATTAAATATTCCAATTGCTAATGCAGGTGATGGAAGTGGACAGCATCCTACTCAGAGTTTATTAGACATAATGACAATATATGAAGAATATGGTTCGTTTGAAGGATTGAATATTCTAATATGTGGTGACATTAAAAATTCTCGTGTCGCAAGAAGTAATTATCATAGTTTAACATCATTAGGTGCCAACGTAATGTTCTCAAGTCCAAAAGAATGGGTAGATAATACATTAGAGGCGCCTTATGTTGAAATTGATGAAGTCATTGATAAAGTAGATATTGTTATGTTGCTTAGAGTTCAACATGAAAGACATGGAATTTCAGGTGAAGCTAACTTTGCTGCTGAGGAATATCATCAACAATTTGGTTTAACACAGGCTAGATATGATAAATTAAAAGAGGAAACCATTGTAATGCATCCAGCTCCTGTAAATAGAGGTGTTGAAATTAAAAGCGAGCTAGTTGAAGCACCTAAGTCTCGAATATTTAAGCAGATGGAAAATGGAATGTATTTAAGAATGGCAGTAATAAGTGCGCTTTTACAATAGAAAGGGGTTAATTCTACATGAAATTAATTAAAAACGGAAAAATCTTAAAAAACGGTATCCTAAAAGACACAGAAATATTAATCGATGGTAAACGCATTAAACAAATTAGTAGTAAGATAAATGCTTCATCTTCAAATATTGAAGTTATTGATGCAAAAGGAAATTTAATTGCTCCAGGTTTTGTAGATGTTCATGTGCACCTACGTGAACCAGGTGGTGAACATAAAGAAACAATAGAAAGTGGTACAAAAGCCGCTGCAAGAGGTGGTTTTACTACAGTATGTCCTATGCCTAATACAAGACCTGTGCCAGATACAGTTGAACATGTTAGAGAATTAAGACAAAGAATTTCTGAAACAGCACAAGTTAGAGTGTTGCCTTATGCTGCTATTACTAAGAGACAAGCAGGTACAGAACTTGTTGATTTTGAAAAATTAGCACTAGAAGGTGTGTTTGCATTTACAGACGATGGTGTGGGTGTTCAAACAGCAAGTATGATGTATGCTGCTATGAAGCAAGCTGCAAAAGTTAAAAAACCGATTGTTGCACACTGCGAAGATAATAGCTTAATCTATGGTGGTGCAATGCATAAAGGTAAACGTAGTGAAGAATTAGGCATACCTGGTATTCCAAATATTGCTGAATCTGTACAAATTGCTAGAGATGTACTATTAGCTGAAGCAACTGGTTGTCACTATCATGTGTGCCATGTTTCAACTAAGGAAAGTGTTCGAGTAATCAGAGACGCTAAAAAAGCTGGTATCCATGTAACAGCAGAAGTTACACCACATCATTTATTATTAACTGAAAATGATGTTCCTGGTGATGATTCAAACTACAAAATGAATCCACCATTAAGAAGTAATGAAGATAGAGAAGCACTTTTAGAAGGCTTATTAGATGGAACAATTGATTGTATTGCAACGGATCATGCACCTCACGCTAAAGAAGAAAAAGAACAACCTATGACAAAAGCACCTTTCGGCATCGTAGGTAGTGAAACAGCATTCCCATTACTTTATACACACTTTGTAAGACGAGGTAATTGGTCACTGCAACAATTAGTTGATTATTTCACTATTAAACCAGCTACTATTTTTAACTTAAATTATGGAAAATTACACAAAGATAGTTATGCTGATTTAACAATTATTGATCTAAATACTGAAAAAGAAATCAAAAGTGAAGATTTCTTATCTAAAGCTGATAACACTCCATTTATTGGTGAAAAAGTTTATGGAAATCCAACACTAACAATGCTTAAAGGTGAAGTAGTATTCGAGGAGGAAAAGTAGATGCTTGAAAAACGTTATCTTGTACTGGAAGATGGCTCTTATTATGAAGGATATCGCTTAGGGTCAGATGACTTATCTATAGGCGAAATTGTATTCAACACTGCTATGACGGGGTACCAAGAAACAATCTCTGACCCGTCTTACACAGGTCAAATCATAACTTTTACGTACCCACTAATTGGAAACTATGGTATCAATCGCGATGATTTTGAATCATTAACACCTAAATTAAATGGGGTAGTAGTAAAGGAAGCAAGTACACATCCTAGTAACTTTAGACACCAAAAAACTTTACACGACACACTTGCTCAATATCATATTCCTGGTATATCAGGTGTAGATACTAGAAGCATTACTCGTAAAATTAGAAATCATGGTGTTTTGAGAGCTGGATTTACAGATAATAAAGATAACATTCAGGAACTTGTTGAACAGTTGAAAACTGCTGAATTACCTAGAGATGAAGTTCAAACGGTTTCTACAAAAACACCATATGTATCAACAGGTTCCGATTTAAGTGTCGTTTTACTCGACTTTGGTAAAAAGCAAAATATCGTTCGTGAATTAAATTTACGTGGTTGCAACGTCACAGTTGTACCATATGATACGTCAGCTGAAGAGATTTTAAGCATGTCTCCAGATGGTGTCATGCTATCAAACGGCCCTGGTGATCCAGACGAAGTTGACGTGGCTTTAGATATGATCAGAGGCATATTAGGAAAGATACCATTCTTTGGTATCTGCCTTGGTCATCAACTTTTTGCATTATCGCAAGGCGCAACTTCATTCAAAATGAAATTTGGACATCGTGGTGCGAACCATCCCGTTAAAGATTTAAGAACAGGTAAAATAGATATCACGAGCCAAAATCACGGCTATTCTATTGATCGTGACTCGCTTAAAAATACTGACCTTGAAGTTACACACATTGCTTTAAACGATGGTACTGTTGAAGGACTAAGACATAAAGAACTTCCAGCGTTTTCAGTCCAATACCATCCTGAAGCAAGACCAGGTCCAAGTGATTCTAATTACTTATTTGATGAGTTCATAACAATGATGAAGGATTTCAAAGAAAAGGAGCGTCAAATCAATGCCTAAAAGAGATGATATTCAGACAATTTTAGTAGTCGGTTCAGGCCCAATTATTATTGGACAAGCTGCAGAATTTGACTATGCAGGAACACAAGCTTGTCTAGCATTAAAAGAAGAAGGCTACAGAGTTATTTTAGTTAATTCTAATCCTGCAACAATAATGACAGATAAAGAAATTGCCGATAAGGTGTACATAGAACCATTAACGCACGATTTTATTGCTCGTATTATTAGAAAAGAACAACCAGATGCATTATTACCTACTTTAGGTGGTCAAACTGGGTTGAACATGGCGATTCAACTTCATGATAGTGGCGTGTTAGAAGCTAATAATGTAAAGTTGTTGGGGACAGAGCTAGAGTCTATTCAACAAGCAGAAGATCGTGAAATGTTTAGAACATTAATGAATGATTTAAATGTACCTGTACCAGAAAGCGATATCGTTAATACAGTAGAACAAGCATTTGAATTTAAAGAACAAGTTGGATATCCGTTAATTGTACGTCCTGCATTTACGATGGGGGGTACTGGCGGTGGTATTTGCCATAATGATGCTGAATTAAAAGAAGTTGTTAGTAATGGTTTGCATTATAGCCCTGCTACACAATGTTTAATAGAAAAATCAATTGCAGGTTATAAAGAAATTGAATATGAAGTTATGCGTGATAAAAATGATAACGCCATCGTAGTATGTAATATGGAGAACATAGATCCTGTAGGCATTCATACTGGAGATTCAATCGTTGTTGCACCGAGTCAAACACTATCAGATGTAGAATATCAAATGCTACGAGACGTATCCTTAAAGGTAATTCGTGCTTTAGGTATTGAAGGTGGATGTAATGTGCAACTAGCACTTGACCCGCATTCATTGAATTATTACATCATTGAGGTCAACCCACGTGTGTCTCGTTCATCAGCTTTAGCTTCCAAAGCAACGGGTTATCCTATTGCAAAATTAGCCGCTAAGATTGCCGTAGGTTTAACACTAGATGAAATGCTTAACCCTATTACAGGAACCTCATATGCTGCATTTGAACCCACTTTAGACTATGTTATTTCTAAAATTCCACGTTTCCCATTCGATAAATTCGAAAAAGGTGAACGTGAACTTGGAACTCAAATGAAAGCGACAGGCGAAGTCATGGCAATCGGTCGTACATATGAAGAATCTTTACTGAAAGCCATTCGCTCACTTGAATATGGTGTTCATCATTTAGGTTTACCAAATGGAGAAAGTTATGAATTAGATTACATTAAAGAGCGTATCGGACATCAAGATGATGAAAGATTGTTCTTTATCGGAGAAGCAATTCGTAGAGGAACATCTCTTGAAGAACTTCATAATATGACAAAAATTGACTATTTCTTCCTAAATAAGTTCCAAAACATTATTGATATTGAGCATGAACTTAAAAATCATCAAGGCGATTTAGAGTATTTAAAATACGCTAAAGATTATGGGTTTAGTGACAAAGTGATTGCTCATCGATGGGATATGGAAGAAAAAGATATATATGAACTACGTATGAGTCAAAATATTAAACCAGTTTATAAAATGGTTGATACATGTGCAGCTGAATTTGAATCCACAACGCCGTACTATTATGGTACGTATGAAGATGAAAATGAATCTATAGTAACTGATAAAGAGAAAATTCTAGTACTAGGTTCAGGACCAATTAGAATTGGCCAAGGTGTTGAATTCGATTATGCAACTGTACATGCAGTATGGGCGATTCAAAATGCTGGTTACGAAGCTATTATTGTGAATAATAATCCGGAGACTGTATCTACTGACTTTTCAATTTCTGACAAATTATATTTTGAACCACTTACAGAAGAAGATGTCATGAATATCATTAACTTAGAACAACCTAAAGGTGTTGTAGTACAATTTGGTGGTCAAACAGCAATAAACTTAGCCGATAAATTAGCACAGCATGGTGTTAAAATTCTTGGAACATCATTAGAAGATTTAAATCGAGCTGAGGATAGAAAAGAATTTGAAGCGCTATTACGTGAAATATCTGTACCTCAGCCACAAGGGAAAACTGCTACATCACCTAAAGAAGCTCTTAAAAATGCAAGAGAAATAGGTTATCCGGTTGTAGTTCGTCCTTCATACGTGCTTGGTGGTCGTGCAATGGAGATTGTTGATAATGATCAAGAGCTTGAAAATTATATGACTCAAGCTGTTAAAGCAAGTCCAGAACATCCTGTATTGGTAGACCGCTATTTAACAGGAAAAGAGATAGAAGTGGATGCTATTTCAGATGGGGAGACTGTCGTGATTCCAGGAATTATGGAACATATAGAGCGTGCAGGTGTTCACAGTGGAGATTCTATTGCAGTTTATCCGCCACAAACACTGACTCAAGACGAAATTAATACACTTGAAGACTACACAATTAAATTAGCAAAAGGTTTAAATATTAAAGGTCTTATTAACATTCAATTTGTCATAGCTCACGACGGTGTCTATGTGTTAGAAGTTAATCCGCGCTCAAGCCGTACGGTACCATTCTTAAGTAAAATTACTGATATTCAAATGGCTCAATTAGCGATGCGTGCAATTATGGGTGAAACGCTTGCTGAAATGGGGTACAAGCAAGGTATCCAACCTTATTCTGAAGGCGTATATGTTAAAGCACCCGTATTTAGTTTTAATAAATTAAAAAATGTAGATATTACGCTTGGACCAGAGATGAAGTCTACAGGTGAAGTTATGGGTAAAGACCTTACACTTGAAAAAGCGCTATACAAAGGTCTCACTGGTAGCGGATTTGAAGTGAAAGATCATGGTACAGTATTGATGACTGTAAGTGATAAAGATAAAGATGAAATAGTCAAGATTGCACATCGATTAAATGAAATAGGCTACAAAATATTAGCGACTCGTGGAACAGCACAAAAGTTAAAAGATCATAATATTCCAGTTGAGGTCGTAGGTAAAATCGGTGGCGAGGATGATCTACTGACACGAATTCAAAATGGAGAAGTGCAAATTGTCATTAATACTATGACAAAAGGAAAAGAAATCGAACGAGATGGTTTCCAAATTCGACGTACAACAGTTGAAAATGGTGTGCCTTGTTTAACATCATTAGATACTGCCAGTGCTTTAACAAATGTCATTGAAAGCATGACGTTTACTATGAGAAATGTATAATCTTAATGATAGAAGTTAAAAGGAGAAGATGAGTGTGAGAAATCTACCCATTATAGCATTAGATTTTAAATCAGCAGACGAGGTTCATACATTTTTAAATAAGTTTAATGAACCGTTATGCGTCAAAATTGGGATGGAGTTATTTTATCAAACAGGGCCAGCTTTAATTAAATCCATTAAAAAAAGAGGTCATGATATCTTTTTAGATTTAAAATTACATGACATACCTAATACTGTGAGCAAAGCAATGGAAGGCTTAGCACGTTTAGACATTGATTTAGTCAATGTTCATGCTGCCGGTGGTATTAAAATGATGGAAGAAGCTAAAAAAGGGTTAAGAAAACATAATGCTGATATTAAAATCATTGCAGTTACTCAATTAACTTCAACTACTGAAAGACAATTACATGAAGAACAAAATATTCAAACCTCTATAGAGGAGGCAGTTCTAAATTATGCGCGTCTTACTAAAAAAGCTGGATTAGACGGTGTCGTATGTTCTCCTCTTGAGGCTAAGATGATTTCTAAAGAACTAGGTTCTGACTTTTTAAAAGTGACACCAGGTATTCGCCCGAAAGGCGCAGCTCGTAATGATCAACAACGAATTACAACACCTGAGGAAGCTAAAACTTTGGGGTCAACACATATCGTAGTAGGTCGACCTATCACTCAAAGTGAGCATCCAATTGACAGTTATCATAAAATAAAAGAAAGTTGGTTAAGTTAAATGGCTAAAAATATTGCTAAAGCATTATTAGACATAGAGGCAGTTTCATTATCTCCAAATGATTTATTTACTTGGAGCTCAGGAATTAAATCGCCTATTTATTGTGATAATCGAATAACTTTAGGGTACCCTGAAGTGCGTAATGCGATTAGAGATGGGTTAATTCAATTAATTACAGAACATTTTTCTAACGTTGAAATTATCTCGGGTACGGCCACTGCTGGTATCCCTCATGCAGCTTACATTTCAGAAAAAATGGAATTACCTATGAATTACGTTAGATCAAAAAGTAAAAGCCATGGTAAACAAAACCAAATAGAAGGTGCAAAAAGCGAGAATAATAATGTCGTTGTAGTCGAGGATTTAATTTCTACTGGAGGTTCTTCGATTACAGCTGTCGAAGCATTGGAAGAAGCGGGAGCTAATGTGCTTGGAGTCGTTGCTATATTCACATATGGTCTTGCAAAAGCAGACGAGACATTTAATAAGGCTCATATTCCGTTTTATACTTTAAGTGATTATAATGAGCTTATAGAAGTTGCGAAAGATGAAGGTAAAATCTCTTTAAATGACATCCAAACATTAGTTGATTGGCGAGATAACTTATCGTAATATATGAATGGTGAGGGGGCGTCTAATGGAACAAAACAATGATAATAATCATCTTTATACTTTAATAAAACATTGTAATGAGTTTCTTTATAGACGAGATGATTATAGAATTCCATCTTATTCTCAATCAGACCATTCTAGTAAAGAAAATATTTCAAAAACAATGAATGATGAAGTATTTAAACATTCAATTGAAATTTTTAAACGTGCCAAGAAAAATTTAAATCATTAACTATAAATCGATATTGTAAAAACACTCCAAAAGTGATGAATCAATTAACTTTTGGAGTGTTTTTTATGAATTAACTGCGAAATCATAGTAAATTTTTTATTAAAAAGTCAGAATGAATTGTGGAAATAAGCTGAGAAGAAAAATCACGAGAGTATTCTAATTCATCGTACAATTGTACTTTACCTTCAATGCATATTTGAAATAATTATATTCAAATCAAGAAATTCTACACGCATCATTTACGATAAAACAAAGGTTATAATAATTTCCCAAAATTAACGTATAAACATCTTAGTCATTAGCCATCCTATTAATAGAACTAATGCAAATATTAATAATGGCACACCATAATGTATGAGCATAACAACGCCTCCAATCTTAATCGAACTATCAATCAAATTAAGAATCAAACTATATTAAAGTTCTAATTTTTTAGATCCTATATAACTACATTCTACAATGAAAGGATATACATGTTAAAATAATAAGTAAGATTGATTTTTAAATAACAAGAATACGATATAAAAGAGGGAGTAGCATATGGACATACCAAAAATTACGACGTTTTTAATGTTTAATGATGAAGCTGAAGAAGCAATTCAATTATACACAAGTTTATTTGAAGATAGTGAAATTATTACAATGGTGAAGTATGGCGAAGAAGGACCGGGCACGCCTGGCTCAGTGCAACACTCCATCTTTACGTTAAATGGCCAAGTATTTATGGCGATAGATGCAAATAGTGGGGAAGAGTTGCCTATGAATCCAGCAATGTCACTATATGTCACTGTTAAGGATACTATGGAGATGGAACGTTTATTTAATGGTTTGAAAAGTGAGGGTGCCATTTTAATGCCTAAAACAGAGATGCCACCATTTAGAGAGTTTGCATGGGTTCAAGATAAATTTGGCGTGAGTTTTCAACTTGCTTTACCAGAAAACAAATAGATTAAAAAGGACAGCAGAATGTTGAATGATATGTGCATTCAATTCTGCTGTCTTTTTTTATGTTATGATTCTTTCATTTGTTGAATATGATCATAATCAGGTGTTGCAAATAGGGTCTTTTGGTTGTCATATGTCACGAATCCAGGTTTTGCCCCAGAAGGTTTATGAACGTGTCTAATTTCTGTATAATCTACAGGAATTTGAGCTGAACTACCAGCTTTAGAGAAATACCCAGCTAGCATTGCCGCTTCTTTAATCGTTGTTTCGCTTGGACTCTCATTGAGTATGACAACATGAGATCCTGGAATATCTTTTGTATGGAACCATAAATGATTTTTATGTGCCTTTTTATTGGTAAGATAATCATTTTGTTTATTATTTTTACCTACTAAAATCGTATCCCCATCAGTAGAATGATACGTTTGAAGTTGAATTTTAGACTGCTTTTTCTTTTTACTTTGTTTTCTTTGCTTCATGAATCCCTGTTCAGCAAGTTCATCGCGAATATCATCGATATCATCTACGGTAATGTGCTTTAACTGTTGCTCAATATTATCAAAGTAATCAATATTCTCTTTAGTCAGTTTAATCTGATGAGTCAATTCGTGCTCTCGTGTTTTCATACGGTTATATTGTTTATAATAGTATTGAGCGTTAGTTGATGGCGATTTTGTAGGGTTAAGTGGAATCTTTACTTCTTCACCAGTATAGTAATTCAACGCTATAACAGAATCGTCACCTTGTTGAATACGATATATATTAGCTGTGATCAACTCTCCATATAATTGCTGAGTTTCTTTGTTTTTAGCACTTTCATACTCATCGATAAGTTTACTCAATTTATTTTGTTGTTTTTGCAGTTGCTGTTGTACAAATCTGACTAAATCATTTGCACGTTGTTTTACTCTTTCTCTCTCACCACGTGCATCATAAAAGCGATCCAATAGTTCATGAAGTGAATGATACTCAACTATATCATCATAGAATTGATTAAGTTTCATGAAATAGAAATCCTCTTTACCTGTTTCATGATTTTTATGAAAGACAGGAGTAGATGCCGATTTGGTTTCGGCCATGACTTCATCAAAAGCATCAGGTAATGTTTCTTGAGTCATAAATTGACGACGATTCACAATTTCATTAGCGATTAGTGGACTAAAGCCCTCACATATATTAAGTAATTGCTTGGCAATCTTTCCAGCATTAAAGTCAATATATTTTAATACCTCTTGCCCTGTTAATTCATAAGGATTGATTTTATTTTGATTTGGTGGTGCTTCATATTTGAAGCCAGGCATAACGGTTCTGTACTGATTTGTGTTAGGAGTTAGATGTTTAAACCCTTCGATGATTTTACGTTGATCATCGACAAGGATAAGGTTACTATGTTTACCCATTATTTCCAATATAATAGTTCTATATATTGTATCACCAATTTCATCTTTACTTTCGATATCAATCTCTATACGTCTATCGTTACCAACCTGTCGAATTGCTTTTATGAAGCCTCCCTCAAGGTGTTTACGGAAAACTCTTGCAAACATTGGTGGTGTAAATGGATTGTCGTATTTCTTAGTAGTTAATTGTAAACGAGAGAAACTAGGATGAATCGATAGAAGTAGTTGATGATTTTTACGATTTTGTCTAACTACAATAATTATTGTGTCATTTTCTGGTTGATTTATTTTATGAATTCGGCCTGAGACTAAACCCTGTAATGATTCAATCATTTTTTTAGTAAATAAGCCATCATATGCCATAATTATCTGCCACCTTATACTTTTTCATTCATCATATTGTAACATGCGTAAAGTGAGAGGTCATGATTAAAGACTGTAAATTATTTTAAAGTTGAATATTCTTAATTTTTAAAGCAATTTATAAAGGTGAAATGAAGTGCATAAAAATTTTAAAAATATGACGAAATAAGATGAATTTGACTCTATAACAAAGTACGGCTATACATATATCGTAGCAATATGATATTATATTTAAATAATAGAAGAATAGCTTAGAGAGGTCGTAAGGCATGGATAAGGAAAAAGGACTGTTAATTGTTCTTTCAGGCCCTTCAGGTGTTGGAAAGGGAACTGTTAGAAAAAAGATATTTGAAGACCCAACTACTTCATATAAGTATTCTATATCAATGACAACACGTCATATGCGTGAAGGTGAAATTGATGGTGTAGATTACTTCTTCAAAACAAAGGAAGAATTTGAGGCGTTAATTAAAGATGACCAGTTTATTGAGTATGCACAATATGTAGGTAATTATTATGGTACACCTGTACAATATGTAAAGGATACTATGGAAGAAGGTCATGACGTCTTTTTAGAAATCGAAGTTGAAGGTGCTAAGCAAGTAAGAAAGAAATTTCCAGATGCTTTGTTCATATTTTTAGCGCCTCCAAGTTTAGATGACTTGAGAGAACGTCTTGTTGGTAGAGGAACTGAATCAGATGAAAAGATTCAAAGCCGTGTGAACGAGGCGCGAAAAGAAGTAGAAATGATGAATTTATACGACTACGTTGTAGTTAACGACGAGGTTGAACTCGCTAAGAATCGAATTCAGTCAATTGTTGAAGCTGAGCATTTAAAAAGAGAGCGAATCGAAGCTAAATATAGAAAAATGTTACTGGAGGTCAAAAAATAATGTTAAATCCACCGTTAAACCAACTTACTGCAAAGGTGAATTCAAAATATCTTATTGCCACTACGGCGGCTAAAAGAGCACGTGAATTAGATGAAAGACGCGAAACAGCGCTTTTAGATAAGTACCAATCAGCTAAACCTGTTGGAAAAGCTTTAGAAGAAATTGCTGATGGTAAAATAGAACCTGTTGTACCGAAAGAATATTTAGGATAAAGTTTTATTTATATTGGTAGAGCCTGGGACATAAAAATTGTCCTAGGTTTTTTAATTACTAGTAACATACAAAATAGTTGAATAGCGCTTAAAACAAGCTTGAAATCTGACTAAAATTCTTTGTCCAACTTGAAAGTTACATTTAGTAATAGTCACTTTTTTAATTTAATGATTAATTTGTGTATAATAATTATAAATATGTCGTCAATGAATCTGAAACATAAATGACTAGTTTTAGCCATTAAATCTCTTCGCAGTAGATTGACTACCCTGAAAATATACTTAAAATAAAACGTGTCAGGGTCTGAGTTTCTGTTATGAAAATTTTGTTAGATTCTCTATTTAAGGTCATATTGCGACAGGGTGGGATAATGAATTTATTATGAATTCTATTCCGCTCTCTTTTTACGAAGGATGCGCTTTTGCATAGCCAAAGTTGCCTTTAAATTTGATAATTAATAGATAACACATAACTAAATTATTCCGTTCCATTTCTAATTTAGGCGTATCGATAAAGTATTAAAGGAGAATATAAATAATGAAACATATTTTATTAGCTGTTACAGGCGGTATCGCAGCATATAAAGCAATTGATTTAACAAGTAAATTAATACAATACGGCTATGATGTAAGAGTTATGCTATCTGATCATGCTCAAGAGTTTGTTACTCCACTAGCTTTTCAAGCAATCAGTAGAAATCCTGTTTACACAAATACATTTAAAGAAGAAAATCCTGAAGAGATTCAACATGTATCATTAGGAGACTGGGCAGATGCGATTATAGTCGCGCCAGCAACTGCTAATACTATCGCAAAATTAAGTGTTGGAATTGCTGATGATTTAATTACTTCTACATTACTTGCTACAACAACACCAAAATTCGTTGCACCCGCAATGAATGTAAATATGTATAACAATCCGCGTACTAAGCATAATATGAAAGTGCTAAGTCAAGACGGATATTATTTTATTGAACCTGGTAGTGGCTATTTAGCATGCGGTTATGTAGCAAAAGGACGAATGGAAGAACCCATGCAAATCCTATCTGTTATTAATAAATTTTTTACTCAACAGGAAAATGTTGTAAAAAGCTCTTTTTCCGGAAAGCACGCATTAGTTACCGCTGGGCCTACAGTTGAAGTTATTGATCCAGTTCGATACGTATCAAATCGTTCATCAGGAAAAATGGGATATGCTATAGCTGAAGCATTACGAGATAAGGGGGCAATCGTAACTTTAATTAGTGGTCCTACCCACTTATCTCTACCGGAAGGGATTAATGTTGTTAAAATTGAGAGTGCAGAGGATATGTTTCAAGCTGTAACCGAACGCTTTGCGAAACAAGATATAGTGATTAAAGCAGCGGCGGTGTCTGACTATACACCAATGGACATACTTGAACATAAATTAAAAAAACAAGAAGGAGGATTATCTGTTCAATTTAAGCGTACTAAGGATATTTTAAAATACTTAGGAGAAAATAAAACGCACCAATATCTTGTTGGTTTTGCTGCTGAAACACAAAATATTGAACAGTATGCTCTAGACAAACTCAAAAGAAAAAATGCAGATGTTATCATTTCGAACAATGTAGGTGATACATCAATAGGCTTTAGTTCAGATGACAATGAATTAACTATGCATTTTAAAAATAATGAAAAAGTAAATATTAAGAAAGGGAAAAAATCAGCTTTAGCACATCAAATTATAGAAATTTTAGAAACTAGGTGGCAGTAATGATTGCAAAAGTAATTGTTGATATTCCGTCGAAAAGTGTCGATTTTAAATTTGATTATATTGTTCCTAAAAATTTAGAACGTGTGATTCAAATAGGCGTTCGTGTTGTGGTACCTTTTGGTCCTAGAACTATACAAGGATACGTCATGAATATTCAACAAGAACCAGATGGAAATATGGATATATCAAAACTAAAAGAAATAAAAGAAGTGCGTGATATTAAACCTGAATTAACATCCGAACTGATTCAATTAAGCGAATGGATGAGCCATTATCATGTGATGAAACGTATTTCTGTTTTAGAAGCGATGTTGCCAAGTGCCATTAAAGCAAAGTATAAGAAAGCTTTTTCAATCATCGATACAAAAAATATATTTTCAAAAACCAGAGCGCTATTTAACAATGACGGTTATTACTTATATAAAGAAGCTCAGCAAAACAATGATTTAGAAGAAATGTTGACTTTGTTAAATCAAGGATTGATTGAAGAGATCACGATACTTTCTCAAAACACAAAAAAGAAAACTCAAAAAGCTGTTGGCGTAGTTAATACGTTGAATGGTGATGAAGTACTTGCAAAACTCGAGAAATATACAAAACAATATGATTTGTATGCATTTTTATTAGAAGAGTCTCATCGAACAGTGTTTTTAAAAGAAATCAATGATATGGGTTTCTCTCACTCGAGTTTAGATTCTTTAATCAAAAAAGGTTATATTGAAAAATATACCGCCGAGGTTTTTAGAGATCCTTATGCAAATCGTATATTTGAACAAGAACAAAAGAGGATATTAACTAAAGAACAGCAAGATGCATTTGAAGCTATTAAACATTATATTCATGATGAAAAAGAAAGAACATTTTTATTACACGGAGTCACAGGTTCAGGTAAAACCGAAGTCTATCTTCAAACAATAGAGGAAGTTCTTAATAAAGGTAAAGAAGCCATGATGTTAGTGCCGGAAATCGCCTTAACACCTCAGATGGTGCTAAGATTTAAACGTCGATTTGGAGATGATGTAGCGGTATTACATTCCGGACTTTCAAAAGGTGAACGTTATGATGAGTGGCAAAAAATTAGAGACGGTCGAGCTCGAGTGAGTGTAGGTGCTCGTTCAAGTATTTTCGCACCGTTTAAAAATTTAGGCATCATTATTATTGATGAAGAACATGAATCTACATATAAACAAGAAGATTATCCCAGATATCATGCGCGTGATATTGCACAATGGAGAAGTCAATTTCATCATTGTCCTGTCGTTTTAGGTAGCGCAACACCTAGCCTTGAATCATATGCTAGAGCAGAAAAAAATGTTTATGAATTGTTGTCATTGCCACATAGAGTCAATCAACAAGCGTTACCGCATATTGATATTATAGATATGAGAGAAGAATTGAGTGAAGGTAACCGTTCCATGTTTTCTATAGCACTAAGACAAGCGATACAAGAACGGTTGGATAAAAAAGAACAAATAGTACTATTCTTAAATAGAAGGGGATATGCTTCATTTATGTTATGCAGAGATTGTGGATACGTTCCCCAATGCCCCCATTGTGATATTTCGTTAACATATCATAAAACAACCGATCAATTAAAATGTCATTACTGTGGTTATCAAGAAAATCCACCTTCTCGATGTCCAAATTGTGAAAGTGATCATATCAGACAAGTCGGAACTGGAACGCAACGTGTAGAAGAATTATTACAACAAGAATTCCCTCAAGCTCGTATTATAAGGATGGATGTTGATACAACTTCAAGAAAAGGTGCACATGAGAAATTGTTAAATGACTTTGAAGCAGGAAAAGGAGATATCTTATTAGGTACGCAAATGATTGCTAAAGGTTTGGATTATCCTAACATTACTCTAGTTGGTGTGCTCAATGCTGACACTATGTTAAATTTACCTGACTTTCGTGCCAGTGAACGAACATACCAACTTTTAACTCAGGTATCTGGACGCGCAGGTCGTCATGAAAAAGAAGGCCAAGTTATCATACAAACGTACAATCCTGATCATTATTCAATAAAGGATGTGAAATTAAACGATTATCTCTCTTTTTATCAAAAAGAAATGAATTATCGAAAATTAGGAAAATATCCACCTTACTATTTCTTGATTAACTTTACCATTTCACATACAGATATAAAAAAGGTCATGGTGGCTTCTAAGCATATTCATCAAATTTTAGTACAGCACTTAAGTGAAAAAGCATTCGTGCTAGGTCCTTCACCAGCAGCACTAGCAAGAATTAACAATGAATATCGTTTTCAAATACTAGTAAAATATAAGAGTGAGCCTCAATTACATCAAGCGTTACAATATTTAGATGATTATTATCATGATCAATATGTAAAGGATAAACTATCATTAAAAATTGATATTAATCCACAAATGATGATGTGAATGAAATGTCAAACATCAAAAAGCCTCAAAATCCATCACTTTAGATGTTTTTTGAGGCTGTTCTTATAAATCAAACTAAGTGCGCCATATGGATATTCAATTGATTTACATTCTAACATTCCCGTTAGCATCGGCAGGTTTGAATAATGTTAAAACTGCACTAATAATTGCTAACACATGCGGGATAGCAGTCCAACAAAATAGAATATGCAATAATCCTTGAATTGGTTTGCCAGCATAAAATTTATGGATGCCAAAACTACCAAGAAAAACTGCTAATAAAATATAAATGACTTTATTAACTTCCATTTATATCAACTCCTTTAGCATAATGCTTTATATATCTTACATTTCTTATTTTATAATTTAATCAAAATTACGCAATTATTTTACTTTATAACTTTGATATTTCATTCTAAAGTATGAGGTGAACGAAGAGGAGATAATGATATAAGCTTACTTTGAAAGGTCGCAATTTCATACTAAGTAAGTTATAATGATATGATGAATTTTAATGAGGAGCCTAAGTGATGACTGTAAAGAAATTAGTAAAATCAACACATCCTATTTTGAATAAAACGATTCAACCTGTAAGCACGTATGATCAAAAACTAAAAGTGTTATTGGAAGATTTGGAAGATACATTATATCATGAGGAAGCCGCTGCAATTAGTGCACCTCAAATTGGAGTAGATCAAAGTGTTGCACTCATCGATATGGAACAAGAAGGGTTATTACAACTTATTAATCCTGTTGTTAAAAGTCAATCTCAAGAGACTGTTTCTGATTTAGAAGGCTCAATCAGTTTACCTCATATATATGGAGAAGTTAAACGTAGCAAAATGATCACTGTACAAAGCTATGATATCAATGGAAATGCAGTTGAATTAACTGCATATGATGATATTGCACGCATGATTTTACATATGATTGATCATCTTAATGGAATTCAATTTACCAAAAGAGCACATCATATATTAAATGAAACTGAAGTGGAGGCGTATTTTGACAATGAGTAAAATCATTTTTATGGGAACACCTGATTTTTCAACGAAAGTTTTAGAGATGTTAATTGCTGAGCATGAAGTTATCGCTGTAGTGACACAACCTGATAGACCAGTGGGACGTAAGAAAGTGATGACACCACCACCAGTAAAAAGAGTAGCTACAAAACATCAAATACCGGTATACCAGCCTGAAAAACTTAAAGATTCTCAAGAATTAGACGTGTTACTTTCTTTAGAATCAGATTTAATAGTAACGGCTGCGTTCGGTCAACTATTACCAGAGTCATTACTCAATGCACCTAAATTAGGAGCTATTAACGTCCATGCATCATTGCTACCTAAGTATAGAGGAGGAGCACCTATACATCAGGCTATCATTGATGGCGAGGAAGAAACTGGAATCACGATTATGTATATGGTTAAAAAACTTGATGCAGGTAATATCATCTCGCAACAATCAATTCGTATTGAAGAAGAAGATAATGTTGGTACAATGCATGATAAATTAAGCTTTTTAGGTGCCGAATTATTAAAGAAGACACTTCCTAGTATCATTGATAATACCAATGACAGCATCCCCCAAGATGATGCACTTGCAACATTTGCATCTAATATTCGTCGTGAAGACGAGAGAATTGATTGGAATATGAGTGCACAAGCAATTCATAACCATATTAGAGGACTGTCTCCTTGGCCAGTAGCTTATACAACTATGAACGAAAAGAATCTCAAATTATTTAGCGCTTTCATTGTGAAAGGGAAAAAAGGTAATCCAGGAACAATTATTGAAGCTACTAAGCATGAACTCATCATAGCTACTGGTTCTGATGATGCAATCGCACTTACTGAGATTCAACCTGCAGGAAAAAAACGTATGAAAGTTACTGATTATTTAAGTGGTGTACAAGAGTCGTTAGTTGGGAAAGTTCTATTATGATGAAATCAGTACGAACATATGCATTAGAAACAATCAATGACGTCTTAAATAAAGGTGCTTATAGTAATTTAAAAATTAATGAGGTTCTATCTACAAATAACATTAATACAGTAGATAAAAATTTGTTCACAGAATTAGTATATGGAACACTAAAAAGAAAATACACGTTAGATTATCTACTTAAGCCTTTTATCAAAACTAAAATCAAATCATGGGTACGACAATTACTGTGGATGAGTTTATATCAATATTTATATTTAGATAAAATACCTAACCATGCTATTATTCATGAAGCGGTAGATATAGCAAAGAAACGCGGTGGCTATCACACAGGGAATATAGTTAATGGTATATTACGAACAGTAATGCGCACTGAATTACCAAGCTTTGAAGATATAGATGATACTAAAAAAAGAATTGCAATTCAATATAGTCTTCCCAAATGGATTGTTGATCATTGGGTGACGCATTTTGGAATAGAAAAAACTGAAAAAATTGCACAATCTTTTTTAGAGCCTGTGGCTACAACCGTGCGTGCCAATATATCTCGTGGTTCTATTGATTCAATTATCTCTAAGTTAGAACAGGAAGGTTACCAGGTTAAAAAAGACGATATGTTACCATTTTGTCTTCATATATCAGGCTTGCCTGTGGTTAATTCAAACGCTTTTAAAGAAGGTTATATCTCTATTCAAGATAAAAGTTCAATGATGGTAGCTTATGTAATGAACCTAGGGCGTGATGACAAAGTTTTAGATGCGTGCAGCGCACCTGGTGGTAAAGCTTGTCATATGGCAGAAATTCTGTCACCAGAAGGTCACGTCGATGCAACAGATATTCATGAACATAAAATAAATCTTATTAAACAAAATATTAAAAAATTGAAATTGAATAATATCAAGGCTTTTCAACATGATGCCACAGAAGTATACGATAAAATGTATGATAAGATTCTTGTTGATGCACCGTGTAGTGGTTTAGGTGTTCTTAGACACAAACCTGAAATTAAATATAGTCAATCACAAAATAGTATTAAGTCTTTAGTAGAATTACAATTACAAATTTTAGAAAATGTTAAAGATAATATTAAACCTGGTGGTACAATAGTGTATTCAACATGTACAATAGAACAAATGGAAAACGAAAATGTCATCTATACTTTTTTAAAGAGACATAAAGATTTTGAATTTGAACCAATCCAAAATCCAGTAACTGGTGAACAAGTTAAAACGTTACAGATACTTCCACAAGATTTTAATTCTGATGGATTCTTTATTAGCAAGATAAAAAGAAAGGAAAGTTAGAAATGATAACTGCAGAAAAAAAGAAGAAAAACAAATTCTTGCCTAATTTCGAAAAACAATCAATCTACTCCTTAAGGTATGACGAGATGCAACAATGGCTTATTGATCATGGACAACAAAAATTTAGAGCAAAACAAATTTTTGAATGGTTATACCAAAAGCGTGTAAATACTATTGATGAAATGACTAACCTGTCTAAAGAGTTACGTCAAATTCTTAAAGATCATTTTGCAATGACGACATTGACCACTGTTGTTAAACAAGAAAGCAAAGATGGAACAATCAAGTTTTTATTTGAATTACAAGATGGTTATACTATTGAAACTGTTTTAATGAGACATGAATATGGAAATTCTGTCTGTGTTACAACACAAGTAGGATGTAGAATTGGTTGTACGTTTTGTGCTTCTACTTTGGGCGGATTAAAGCGTAATTTAGAAGCAGGAGAGATTGTCTCCCAAGTATTAACTGTACAAAAGGCACTAGACGAAACGAATGAGCGTGTATCACAAATTGTCATTATGGGCATAGGTGAACCTTTCGAGAATTACGATGAAATGATGGATTTCTTAAGAATTGTTAATGATGATAACAGTTTAAATATTGGTGCACGTCATATTACTGTATCTACATCAGGAATTATTCCAAGAATTTATGATTTTGCCGAAGAAGATATACAAATAAATTTTGCTGTGAGTCTTCATGGTGCTAAAGACGAAATAAGATCAAGATTAATGCCTATCAATCGTGCTTATAATGTTGATAAGTTAATGGAAGCTATTCGTTATTATCAAGAAAAGACAAATCGCCGTGTTACTTTTGAATATGGATTATTTGGTGGTGTTAATGACCAACTTGAACATGCGAGGGATTTGGCACATTTAATTAAGGATCTCAATTGCCACGTTAATTTAATACCAGTTAACCATGTCCCTGAAAGAAATTATGTAAAGACACCAAAAGATGATATTTTTAAATTCGAGAAGGAATTAAAGAGATTAGGAATTAATGCTACAATTAGACGTGAGCAAGGGTCAGATATTGATGCTGCATGTGGACAATTAAGAGCGAAGGAACGACAAGTAGAAACGAGGTAAAGACATATGTTAAACGCACAATTTTTCACTGATACTGGGCAACATCGTGAGAAAAACGAGGACGCTGGCGGTATATTTTACAATCAAACACAGCAACAAATGCTAGTATTATGCGATGGCATGGGTGGACATCAAGCTGGAGAAATAGCTAGTCAGTTTGTCACTTATGAACTTCAAAAGCGTTTTGAAGAAGAAAATCTAATTGAAATAAATCGTGCTGAATCGTGGTTGCGTTCGAACATTAAAGAAATCAATTTTCAGCTGTACAACTATGCTCAAGAAAATGAAGAGTACAGAGGTATGGGTACAACGCTCGTTTGTGCCATCATTTATGATAAACAAGTTGTTGTAGCAAATGTAGGAGATTCGCGCGCTTATGTAATTAATCAGAGACAGATGGATCAAATTACGAGCGACCATTCATTTGTTAATCACTTAGTAATGACGGGGCAAATTACTAAAGATGAAGCATTTCATCATCCACAACGTAATATTATTACTAAAGTCATGGGAACAGATAAACGTGTTTCTCCAGATTTGTTTATCAAGAGAACTCATTTTTATGATTATCTTCTTTTGAACTCTGACGGACTTACTGATTATGTCAGAGATTATGAAATCCAAGAATTACTAAGTTCAAATAGTTCATTAGACGTACATGGTAATGAGTTATTGGACTTAGCGCTTGCTCATGATTCAAAAGATAATGTCAGCTTTATCCTTTTAAAGTTAGAAGGTGATAAAGTATGATAGGTAAAGTCATAAATGAACGCTATACTATAACCGATAAACTCGGTGGTGGTGGGATGAGTATTGTCTACTTAGCTGAAGATTCAATACTTAACAGAAAAGTTGCTATTAAAGCGATTTCGATTCCTCCAAGTGAAAAAGAAGAGACATTTAAACGTTTTGAAAGAGAAGTACATAATTCTTCTCAACTTTCTCATGAGAATATAGTCAGTATGATTGATGTAGATGAGGAAGATGATTGTTTTTATATTGTTATGGAATACATAGAAGGTCCTACTTTAGCGGAATATATACACAGTCATGGTCCACTTAGTGTAGAAACTGCTATTCAGTTTACAGAACAAATTTTGAGTGGAATCAAACATGCGCATGACATGAGAATTGTTCATCGAGATATTAAACCACAGAATATATTAATTGATAAGAATAAAAAATTACAAATTTTTGATTTTGGTATTGCTAAAGCATTGAGTGAAACGTCGCTGACTCAAACGAATCATGTTCTAGGAACCGTTCAATATTTATCACCTGAACAGGCTAAAGGCGAAGCTACTGATGAAAGTACTGACATATATTCAATTGGTATTGTATTATATGAGATGTTAGTTGGAGAGCCACCATTCAATGGAGAGACTGCAGTGAGTATTGCTATAAAGCATATTCAAGATAGCATCCCAAATATTACAACGGATAAAAGAGATGATGTACCTCAATCATTGAGTAATGTCGTTTTACGTGCAACAGAGAAAGATAAATATCATCGCTATCATACTGTTCAAGAAATGTGTGACGATTTAACAAGTGCGTTACATGAGAATCGTTTGAATGAAGAAAAATACGAACTAGATAAAACTAAAACTGTACCACTCACTAAAGATGATTTGAATCATAAAATCTATGATGAACAAAATCAAAATGACCTTAATAAAACCATGCAAATACCTATTGTTAATGATTCAATAAAACAACAAGAATTTCAATCGTCTGAACCACGTTATTATCAAAAAAGCGACAAAAAACGTTCTAAAATGAAAATTGCAATTTTATCAATCATTTTTGTAATATTATTAATTGGTTTATTTTCTTTTGTAGCTATGGCTGTTTTTGGAAATAAATATGAAGAAATGCCTGATCTTAAAGGGAAAACTGAAAAACAAGCTGAAAAGGTATTAGATAGTCATCATCTAAAAGTAGGTGACATATCAAGAAATTATAGTGATAAATATCCTGAAAACCAAATTATTAAAACAAATCCAGATAGTGGAGAACGCGTCGAACAAGGGGATAGAGTTGATATCGTTCTATCCAAAGGACCAGAGAAGGTTAAGATGCCAAATGTTTTAGGTATGTCGAAAAATGATGCGCTAAAAAAATTAAAGGCTATCGGATTTAAAGATATTCACGTTGAGCAAGCTTATAGTCAAACATATGAAAAAGGATTAATTTCTGAACAAAGTGTTGTAGCTAATAGTGAAGTTTCCGTTAATAATCATCATATTACAATTTATGAATCATTAGGTGTTCGACAAGTATATGTCAACAATTATGAAAATAAGTCATATGAGTCAGCAAAAAAAGAACTTGAAGATAAAGGATTTAAAGTTCAAGTGACAAAAGAAAACAACGATGATGTTGAAAAAGGTAATGTCATTTCTCAATCTCCAAAGGATAAAACTGTTGATGAAGGTTCTACTATACTATTAGTAGTTTCTAAAGGAGAAAAGTCTGATGAAGATGATGATGAGGACAAGGATACAACGACTAAAAATGAGACTGTTAAAGTACCGTATACCGGTAAAAAAAATAAAAGTCAAAAAGTAGAAGTATTTATTCGTGATATTGATAACAAAGGTGATTCAGCAGTTCAAACGTTTAATATTAAAAGTGATAAGACAATTAATATTCCTTTAAGAATTAAAAAAGGAAGTGACGCTGGCTACACCATAAGAGTTGATAATAAAATTGTAGCTGATAAAGATGTGAGCTATGATGGCTAAATGAGTAACAACTAATGGGAAGTAGATAATAAATTTGTAGTGTAACTTTTCAATGATGATTATAATAGAGATAATTTTGAATGATTATCTAATTAAAATGAAAAATCCTTAAAAAAGATGAAGAGTCTGTACATATGAATACATATGTTGCAGGCTCGTTTTATTAATGTGAGACAATTTGTCTTTAAAAATTTATTGAAAACAATATACTAGTAAGTAAATAATGAGCTTGAATTGAGTTGTTATATTATAAGTACTAGTATTTTGATATAATATGAATAATAAAACATAAATGAGAGGTGTCTTTTTGAAGACTGGTCGAATCGTTAAACTAGTCAGTGGTGTGTATCAAGTAGATGTAGAAGGTGAGAGATTTGATACCAAACCACGTGGTTTATTCAGAAAAAAGAAGTTTTCACCTGTGGTGGGCGATATCGTAGATTTTGAAGTTCAAAATACGAAAGAGGGCTATATTCATCATGTACATGACCGAAATAATGAACTAAAACGACCACCAGTAAGTAATATTGACGAGTTAGTGATAGTAATGAGTGCAGTCGAGCCTGAATTTTCAACACAATTATTAGATCGCTATTTAGTGATTGCTCATTCTTATCATCTCAAACCTAGAATTTTAATCACTAAACATGATTTAGCTTCTGAACAAGAAATTCTAAAAATCAAAGATACAATAAAAATATATCAAAAAATAGGATATGCTACGCAGTTTATTGGAAAAGATAGTAATTATACTGCTACTGTTGATGAATGGTCTGACGGTTTAATAGTATTAAGTGGCCAATCTGGAGTGGGGAAATCTACTTTTTTAAATAGTTATCAGCCTCAGTTGAAATTAGAAACAAATGATATTTCTAAGTCATTAAATAGGGGTAAACACACTACAAGACATGTCGAATTATACGATAGAAAAGGTGGTTACATCGCTGATACACCGGGGTTTAGCGCGTTAGATTTTAATCATATTGAAAAAGAGCAACTAAAAGATTTTTTTATAGATATTCATGAAGCAGGAGAGCAATGTAAGTTTCGTAATTGTAATCATATAAAAGAACCACAGTGTCATGTTAAGACACTCGTTGAAAAAGGAGAAATTCCACAATTTAGATATGATCATTATCAGCAATTATATAATGAAATTTCCAATAGAAAGGTTCGATACTAAATGGTTAAAATTTTACCATCACTTTTATCTATAGATTTTTTAAATTTAAAAGAAGAACTTCAATTGTTAGAAGCAGCCAAGGTAGACGGATTACACTTTGATGTGATGGACGGTAAATTTGTCCCTAATATTTCAATTGGTATTCCAATATTGGATGCTGTTAGACAACAATCTCATTTGCCAATAGATGTTCATTTAATGATTGAACAACCTGAAAATTATATTAATCTTTTTGCTGAACATGGTGCTGATATGATTTCAGTCCATGTTGAGGCGACAACACATATACATAGGGCAATTGAACAAATTAAACAATTAGGGAAAAAAGCAGGTGTCGTCATCAATCCCGGAACATCTGTAGAAACAATTTTACCTATATTGAGTATTGTTGATTATGTTTTAGTAATGACTGTAAATCCTGGTTTTGGCGGACAAACATTCATAGAACAATGCGTGACTAAGATTGAGCAATTAAATCAACTCAAACATGAAAATCATTTAACTTTTGATATTGAGGTAGATGGAGGAATTAACGATCAAACGAGTAAACGATGTGTAGAACAGGGTGCTACAATGTTAGTCACTGGTTCATACTTCTTTAAACAAGAGGATTATGCAAAAGTAACATCTTTATTAAAGGAATGATAATGTGAAGATTAATTTATTATGTTCTCAGCGTTTGTTACCTAATCATATTTTCGAAAAAGAAAAAGATTCTAATTGGGCAGGTATTGATAGAGGTGCGCTTATACTCGTAAAACAAGGTATTCAACCTATATTTTCTGTAGGTGATTTTGACTCAGTGAATGACGTAGAACGTTTGATGTTGATGCAAAATCTTCATATCGAACCGGTTGAAGCTGAAAAAGATGATACTGATCTAGCTTTAGGAGTAGCTCAAGCAGTTGAAAGAGGATACACAGAAATTACAATTTATGGTGCAACAGGCGGTCGGTTAGATCACTTTATGGGTGTGCTTCAAATTTTACAAAAACCTCAATACTTACATCAGTCTATAAAAATAAAAGTCATTGATCAACAAAATCATATTCAATTATTAGGTGAAGGTAAGTATGTAATCTACAGAGATAGTAATTATCCATATATATCGTTTATCCCTCTCAACGATAAAGCTATATTAACTTTACAGGGGTTCAAATATAATTTAAATCAAGAACACTTAAATTTAGGCTCTACACTCACAATTTCAAATGAGGTAATGGATAATGAAGCAATCATTCGAGTTGAACAAGGATCAATTTTAAAAATACGTAGTCGTGACTAAAAAAAGACCTTAAAGGGCTCACCTTTAAGGTCTTAAAATTTATCCTCCACATAAGGATATTTTTATTATGTGCATTATATTTATTAAACTCTAGTAACTTTACCAGATTTTAAAGCACGTGCAGAAACCCAAACTTTCTTAGGTTTGCCGTCTACAAGGATTCTAACTTTTTGAAGGTTAGCGTTCCATCTGCGTTTATTCGCATTTAAAGCGTGTGAACGATGATTACCAGTCGAAGCTTTACGACCTGTTACGAAACATTGTTTACCCATGAAAGTACCTCCTTTAATAAATATAAATATACACTACTACTTATATACTTTAATAAGATAACACATAATGAGATTGTCGGCAATAAAGACTTTTATAAATTATAAAAATTACAATAAAATGCAATTTATTATGCTATAATTGTGTGATGTGGAGTTATATAGTATGATACTGTAAAGAAACAGTTAAATTAATTAGATAAATTTACAAACATAGTAAACCTAATTTTTAAAAATACAAATTTTATTAATTTAAAGCATCAACAATGATTTGATTTTTAAAGTATTTAAGGCATTAATAAAATAACCTAGGCACAACGCTTTAAAAATAAAATTCTGAAATTTTCAGGAGGAACAGATATGACATTAGAAATTTCAAATGACTACGGTAAAATTGATATTTCAAATGATGTAATTGCATCAGTAGTTGGTGGCAAAGCCGTTGAAAGTTATGGAATTGTTGGTATGGCATCAAGACAACAAGTTAGAGATGGTATCGCTGAAATCCTTGGACACGATAACTATGCTAAAGGCATTAAAGTTAGAGAAGACAACGGAATTATTGATGTAGATATGTATATCATCGTGAGCTATGGTGTGAAAATTTCTGAAGTAGCAAGCAATCTTCAATCAACTGTTAAATATACTTTAGAAAAAACACTAAATGTGAAAGTTAATTCAATAAATATTTTCGTACAAGGTGTACGTGTAAATGAGACAGTGAAAAAGGTTTAGGAGGACAACGTGAAATGATTAGCAAAATAAATGGTAAATTATTTGCCGATATGATTATACAAGGGGCACAAAATTTATCAAATAATGCAGACTTAGTGGATTCATTAAACGTCTATCCTGTTCCAGATGGAGATACAGGGACAAATATGAATTTAACTATTACTTCTGGTCGTGAGGAAGTCGAAAATAATTTATCTCAAAATATTGGAGAGTTAGGTAAAACATTTTCAAAAGGATTACTTATGGGAGCTCGTGGTAATTCAGGTGTTATTCTTTCTCAATTATTCAGAGGTTTTTGTAAGAATATTGAAGAAGAAAAAGAAATAAGCGTGCAACAGTTTGCTGAGAGTTTTCAAGCTGGAGTTGAAACAGCTTATAAGGCAGTTATGAAACCGGTAGAGGGGACGATTTTAACAGTAGCCAAAGATGCAGCAAAAGCCGCAATGGATTACGTGGATCAAGCTGAAGATTGCGTTGATTTAATGGTACACGTGATTGAAGCTGCAAGCGAGTCTTTAGATAATACGCCTAATTTATTAGCAGTACTTAAAGAAGTAGGCGTTGTTGATAGTGGTGGTAAAGGTTTATTATGCGTTTATGAAGGTTTCTTAAAGGGTCTTAAAGGCGAAAAAGTAGGAGCACAAGCACCTAAACTTGATACTGAATCATTTGTTAATGACGATCATGATTTTCACGGGGTTATTAATACAGAGGACATTGTTTACGGTTATTGTACGGAAATGATGGTTCGATTTGGTAAAAATAAAAAAGCATTTGACGAGCAAGAATTTCGTAATGATATGAGTGAATTCGGTGATTCGTTATTAGTAATTAATGATGATGAAATTGTTAAAGTGCACGTACATACAGAACATCCGGGGGATGTATTTAATTATGGTCAAAAATATGGTGAGCTAATTAAACTTAAAGTAGAAAACATGCGTGAACAACATCGTGAAGTTATTCGTAAGGAACAAGATGGAATTCAAAATAAAGCAACTAATGAATCCAAAACAGTTGAAACAGCTATTGTTACAATTTCTGTAGGCGATGGGATTGCTGAATTATTTAAATCTATGGGAGCAACGCACATTATTAGTGGTGGGCAAACAATGAATCCTTCTACTGAAGATATAGTTAAGGTTATTGAACAATCAAAATGTAAACGTGCAATTATCTTACCAAACAATAAAAATATTATGATGGCCAGTGAACAAGCGGCTAGTATTGTAGAAGCTGAAACTGTAGTGATTCCTACTAAATCGATTCCACAGGGAATATCAGCCTTATTCCAATATGATCAAGAATCTAGTTTAGAAGATAATAAAAGCCACATGAATGATGCTTTGGAAACTGTTCAATCTGGTTCAATTACTTTTGCAGTTAGAGATACTAAAATAGACGGTATTGAAATCCAGAAAGATGAATTCATGGGTCTAGCTGAAGATAAAATTGTGACAAGTGACGTTAATCAATTTCATGCAGTTAAAGGTCTACTCAGCAAACTTCTTAATGAAGATAGCGAAATTTTAACAATGATTTCAGGCGAAGATGCCGATAATTCAATTACAAACCAAATCATTGATTGGATTGAATCGGAGTACCCTGATGTAGAAGTAGAACAACACGAAGGTGGACAGCCTATTTATCAGTATTTCTTCGCAGTAGAATAAATAAAATACTATTTACCTTTTGATAATAAATAGTTGAAATAACGGTTAGTGATTTTAAATCACTAATCGTTATTTTTATATATAATGAGAATTTTAATAGTGAAGTGTTGATATAATTAACCCGTGAAACGCAAATTAATCAATTGAACATGGTAAAATAGATGTTGAGATTAAAGATAATGAAAAATAATAGGTGATTCATCATGTCAAAAGTTCATCTTATTGAGAGCCCGTATGCATTAGATAAAATTAAAGGTATAGGTCCAAAACGTTTAGCGTTGTTAGAAGAATTAAATATTAAATCAGTTGAAGATTTAGTATTATACTTACCGACACGTTATGAAGATAATACTGTTATTGATTTAAATCAAGCAGACGATCAAGCAACTGTAACAGTGCAAGGTGAGGTTTATTCAAGTCCAACTGTTGCTTTTTTTGGTCGTAATAAATCGAAATTAACTGTCCATCTTATGATAAATCATATCGCTGTTAAATGCGTATTTTTTAATCAACCATATTTAAAAAAGAAACTTGAACTAAATAGTATTGTCACTATAAAAGGGAAATGGAATCGTAATAAACAAGAGATTAATGGTAATCGTATTTTTTTTAATGATCAAAAAAATCAAGAGGATGCCCATTTAGAACCAGTATATCGAGTTAAAGAAGGAATAAAACAAAAGCAGTTACGAGATAACATTAGACAGGCACTTAGTGATGTTACAATTCATGAATGGTTGACTGATGACCTCAGAGAAAAGTATAAATTAGAAACTTTAGCATATACAATTCAAACATTACATCATCCTATTGATAAACAAAACTTGCTAAGAGCTAGACGAACTTATGCATTTACAGAGCTATTTATGTTTGAGCTACGTATGCAATGGTTAAATCGCTTAGAAAAGACATCAGATGAGGCTATTGAAATTAATTACGATATAAATAAAGTAAAACAATTTATTGATAGTTTGCCATTTGAGTTAACTGATGCTCAAAAAGTTAGTGTCAATGAAATATTTCGTGATTTAAAGGCGCCTATTCGTATGCATCGGTTGTTACAAGGTGATGTTGGATCCGGCAAAACTGTGGTAGCAGCAATTTGTATGTACGCCTTAAAAACTGCAGGATATCAATCTGCATTAATGGTTCCAACGGAGATTTTAGCTGAACAGCACGCTGAAAGTTTGATGCAACTATTTGGTAATACAATGAACGTAGCTTTATTAACTGGTTCTGTTAAAGGGAAAAAAAGACGACTTCTTCTAGAACAATTAGAAAATGGAACTATCGATTGTTTGATTGGTACACACGCCTTGATACAAGATGATGTTGTCTTCAATAATGTTGGATTAGTCATTACAGATGAACAGCACCGATTTGGTGTTAACCAACGACAAATTCTAAGAGAAAAAGGTGCGATGACCAATGTGTTGTTTATGACAGCGACACCAATCCCTAGAACACTCGCTATTTCTGTTTTCGGTGAAATGGATGTATCTTCAATTAAACAATTACCAAAAGGCAGAAAACCTATAAAAACAAGTTGGGCAAAACATGAGCAATATGATCAAGTACTTGCACAAATGTCGAATGAATTAAAAAAGGGTAGACAAGCCTATGTGATCTGTCCATTAATTGAAAGCTCTGAGCATTTAGAAGATGTACAAAATGTTGTAGCACTTTATGAATCCTTACAAAGTGATTACGGTAATGAAAAAGTTGGATTACTACATGGGAAAATGACTGCTGAAGAAAAAGATCAAGTCATGCAAAAATTCAGTGAACATAAAATAGATATTTTAGTTTCTACTACTGTAGTTGAGGTGGGGGTAAATGTACCTAATGCAACGTTTATGATGATTTATGATGCAGATCGATTTGGTTTATCTACATTACATCAATTACGTGGGCGTGTTGGTCGTAGTGAACATCAAAGTTATTGTGTATTAATTGCATCTCCCAAGACTGAAACAGGTATTGAACGTATGACCATTATGACTCAAACTACTGATGGATTCGAATTAAGTGAAAGAGATTTAGAAATGAGAGGTCCAGGAGATTTCTTTGGAGTAAAACAAAGCGGTCTTCCAGACTTTCTTGTAGCAAATGTAGTAGAAGATTATCGTATGCTTGAAGTTGCTAGAGATGAAGCAGCAGAACTTATACAATCTGGCCAATTTTTCGAACAACAATATAGTCATTTAAGAGAGTTTATTAAACAAAACTTACGCCACATTCGTTTTGATTAGAAAAAAATATTATACTATTCAAAGATATATTTTGATTTTATAAAAAGATACAATCAGCTGAATATAGATTGATACAGTTTATTGTTGAGTAATAGATAAAGAAAGTGTTATGATATTTAAGGAATATTTAAGACTTGGTACTAAAATGAGGGGTGAGCGTGTGAAATTAAAGAAAAACGATAGACGAGTAGCCATTAAAGAGGCTATCGAATTAAACCCCTTCATCACTGATTATGAATTGTGTGAGCAGTTTGATGTAAGTATTCAAACCATACGTTTAGATCGCACACATTTAAATATTCCTGAGTTACGTAAAAGAATTAAATTAGTCGCTGAACAGAATTATGGCCGAATCAAATCAATAGAAGCCAATGAAATTATTGGTGATTTGATTCAAGTGAATCCTGATGTTAGCGCGCAATCTCTAATTGAAATTACAATTGATTCTGTTTTTGCAAAAAGTGAGATTGCTAGAGGGCATGTCTTATTTGCACAAGCTAACTCATTATGTGTAGCTCTTATACATAAACCAATAGTATTGACACATGAAAGTCAAGTTGAATTTAAAGAAAAAGTAAAATTAAATGATACAGTTCGAGCAGATGCCCGTGTCATAGATATAACAGATAAACATTATATTATTGAAGTGAATTCTTATGTTTCAGATATGTTAGTTTTTAAAGGAAAATTCAAAATGTACTATACAAGTGAGGATGAATGAAATGGTTAAAATTGCAGTAGATATGATGGGTGGAGATGATGCGCCTGGTATTGTATTAGATGCAGTTAAAAAAGCTGTCGAGGACTTTAAAGATTTGGAAATTATTCTTTTTGGTGACGAATCACAATACAATTTAAGTCATGAGCGTATAGAGTTTCGACATTGTACCGAAAAGATTGAAATGGAAGATGAACCAGTACGTGCAATTAAACGTAAAAAAGATAGCTCCATGGTTAAGATGGCTGAGGCGGTAAAATCAGGTGAAGCTGATGGTTGTGTATCAGCGGGAAATACAGGTGCTTTAATGTCAGCTGGGTTATTTATTGTTGGACGTATTAAAGGCGTAGCAAGGCCTGCGTTAGTTGTAACATTGCCCACTACTGATGGCAAAGGTTTTGTGTTCTTAGATGTTGGTGCCAATGCTGACGCTAAAGCAGAACATTTACTACAATATGCGCAATTAGGAAATATTTACGCTCAAAAAATTCGCGGTATTCAAAATCCTTCGGTGTCACTTCTTAATATTGGCACTGAAGCAGCTAAAGGAAATTCTTTAACTAAAAAAGCATATGATTTATTTGAGAAAAATCAATCATTTAACTTTACAGGTAATATTGAAGCAAAAACACTTATGGATGGAAATGTTGATGTCGTAGTAACAGATGGTTATACAGGTAACATGGTCCTTAAAAATCTTGAAGGCACTGCAAAGTCTATAGGTAAAATGTTGAAAGAAACAATAATGAGTAGCTTCAAAAATAAATTAGCTGGTGCAGTGTTGAAAAAAGATTTAGACACATTTGCTAAGAAAATGGACTACTCAGAATATGGTGGATCAGTATTATTAGGTTTAGATGGTACGGTTGTAAAAGCTCACGGTAGTTCAAACGCTAAAGCATTTTATTCTGCAATTAGACAAGCAAAAATTGCTGGTGAAGAGAATATCGTTCAAATTATGAAAGATACAGTAGGTGAGTAAAATGGGTAAAATAGCAGTTGTATTCCCTGGTCAAGGTGCACAAAAAGTAGGGATGGCTAGTGATTTATATAACGAAGAAGAACGCTCGACTCGAGTATTAAATTTAGCTCAAGAGACAGTAGACTTTGATTTGTTAGAAACGATGTTTACTGATAATGATGGGAAATTAGGAGAAACAGAAAATACACAACCTGCACTATTAACACATAGTATTGCGTTACTAGAATCTTTAAATCATTTAAAAGTAGATTATACTATGGGACATAGCTTAGGAGAATATTCAAGTTTAGTTGCTAGTGGTGTATTAGCTTTTGAAGATGCAGTTAGAATTGTACGTAAACGTGGCCAACTTATGGCTCAAGCGTTTCCTAACGGTGTTGGAGGTATGGCAGCAGTATTAGGTTTGGACTATGATGATGTTGATAAGATATGTCAAACGTTATCTACAAATGAACAGTTAATTGAACCTGCTAATATTAACTCACCAGGTCAAATCGTGGTGTCTGGACATAAACCTTTAATTGATGAATTAGTAGAAAAGGGCAAAGAACTTGGAGCTAAACGCGTTCTTCCGTTAGCTGTTTCCGGTCCTTTTCACTCTTCAATGATGAAAGTTATTGAAGAGGATTTTGCTAATTTCATTAATCAATTTGAGTGGCATAATGCTAATTATCCAATTGTTCAGAATGTTAATGCAAAGGGAGAAACCGATGCCGAAGTAATTAAACGCAATATGGTTAAACAATTATATTCACCTGTTCAATTTATTCAATCAACGGAGTGGTTGATTAATCAAGGTGTCGATCACTTTATTGAAATTGGACCTGGAAAAGTATTATCTGGGCTCATCAAAAAAATTAATCGAGATGTAAAAATCACTTCAATTCAAACACTTGAAGATGTGAAAGGATGGAATAATAATCATGAATAAAAGTGCTTTAGTTACAGGTGCTTCTCGTGGTATAGGTAGAAGCATTGCATTGCAATTAGCGGAAGAAGGATATAATGTAGCTGTCAATTATGCTGGAAGTAAAGATAAAGCAGAAGCAGTTGTTGAAGAAATTAAAGCTAAAGGTGTAGAAAGTTTTGCAATACAAGCCAATGTTGCAAAAGGCGATGAAGTTAAAGAAATGATTAAAGAAGTGGTAAGTCAATTTGGTTCTGTAGACGTATTAGTTAACAATGCAGGAATAACTAAAGACAACTTACTTATGCGCATGAAAGAACAAGAGTGGGATGACGTGATTGATACGAACTTAAAAGGCGTGTTTAACTGTATTCAAAAAGTAACGCCACAAATGTTACGTCAACGTAGTGGTGCAATCATTAATTTAACTAGTATTGTTGGTGCAATGGGTAATCCTGGACAAGCAAACTATGTTGCAACAAAAGCAGGTGTTATTGGATTAACTAAAACAGCAGCACGAGAACTAGCATCACGAGGTATTACAGTGAACGCTGTAGCACCTGGCTTCATCGTTTCAGATATGACAAATGCTTTAAGTGATGATTTGAAGGATCAAATGTTAGAGCAAATTCCTTTAAAACGTTTTGGAGAAGATACAGATATAGCTAATACTGTTGCCTTTCTAGCTTCTGATAAAGCTAAATATATTACAGGCCAAACAATTCATGTTAATGGCGGAATGTATATGTAATGTTCGAAAAGGAGCAAACGAACACATGAGCTGAGGCTCATGTATAAGAAACACTAAATACACATGTATTAAGTGAAAAGAGGAACACATGAGCTGAGACTCATGTATAAGAAACACTAAATACACATGTATTAAGTGAAAAGAGGAACACATGAGCTGAGGCTCATGCATAAGAAACACTAAATACACATGTATTAAGTGTTTCTAAAATTCTACTTGTATTTTAGAAAGTAAAATGGGAAAATAAAATAGTCTATCAAAAGACTCTTTAAAAGGAGGTGAAGCGACGTGGAAAACTTCGATAAAGTAAAAGACATCATCGTTGATCGTTTAGGCGTAGATGCTGACAAGGTAACTGAAGACGCATCATTCAAAGATGATTTAGGCGCTGACTCACTTGATATCGCTGAATTAGTAATGGAATTAGAAGACGAATTTGGTACTGAAATTCCTGATGAAGAAGCAGAAAAAATCAACACTGTTGGTGATGCTGTTAAATACATCAACAGCCTTGAAAAATAAAATGATTAATATCTGAGTCGTCTTCTCGTCGGCTCAGATTTTTTCTTTAGTTTTAGCCTGTTTTCACGTAAAATTAAATTAAGCTTTTAAACTTTATAGTTAGGAGGTTAGGTTGTGGCTAACCAGAAAAAGAAAGAAATGGTACATGATTTTCAACAAAAGTTTACTGATAAAATGAAGTCGTTAGGATTACATTTTAAAAATATTGATTTATATCAACAAGCTTTCTCTCATTCAAGTTTTATTAATGACTTTAATATGAATCGTTTAGAACATAACGAACGTTTAGAATTTTTAGGTGATGCGGTATTAGAATTGACGGTTTCACGCTATCTTTTTGACAGACATCCTCATTTACCAGAAGGTAATTTGACAAAGATGCGCGCAACAATTGTTTGTGAACCTTCACTTGTGATATTTGCGAATAAAATTAAATTAAACGAACTGATTTTATTAGGTAAAGGTGAAGAGAAGACAGGAGGCAGAACAAGACCTTCCCTTATTTCAGATGCTTTTGAAGCTTTTGTAGGTGCACTATATTTAGATCAAGGTTTAGACACAGTATGGACATTTGCTGAAAAAGTTATCTTTCCGTATGTAGAAGATGACGAGCTCATTGGTGTCGTAGACTTTAAAACACAATTCCAAGAATATGTGCATAGCCAAAATAAAGGAGATGTGACATACCAATTAATTAAAGAAGAGGGTCCCGCACATCATAGACTATTTACATCGGAAGTGATTTTAGAAAATAAAGCAGTTGCAGAGGGTAAAGGAAAGACAAAGAAGGAATCCGAACAAAAGGCAGCAGAACAAGCGTATAAACTAATGAAAAATAAAAAATCATTATAATTATAAAAATATGATAATCTATGATTGATCATCATATAAAGCTTCAATCTATATTGATAATTTTGAATAATTGTTAATATAGCCCCAAGCTTATCAACTCAACACGACTGTGATAAGGAGAATACAATGGTTTATTTAAAATCAATTGATGCCATAGGATTTAAATCTTTTGCCGACCATACCAATGTTCAATTTGATAAAGGTGTGACAGCTATTGTTGGTCCTAATGGAAGTGGTAAAAGTAATATTACTGATGCAATTAAATGGGTACTAGGTGAACAATCTGCCAAATCACTACGTGGTGCTAAAATGGAAGATATCATTTTTTCAGGTGCTGAACATAGAAAAGCTCAAAATTTTGCTGAAGTAAAACTTAAATTAGATAATCATTCACAAAAATTACAAATTGATTCTGAGGAATTAGTTGTCACACGCCGTCTCTATCGAAGTGGTGAGAGTGAATATTATTTAAATAATGATCGTGCACGGTTAAAGGATATTATAGATTTATTTCTCGATTCAGGACTTGGAAAGGAAGCATTTAGTATTATTTCTCAAGGACGAGTAGATGAAATATTGAATGCAAAACCAATCAATCGTCGACAAATTATTGAAGAATCTGCTGGAGTACTTAAATATAAAAAGCGTAAAGCTGAATCGATTCAAAAACTTGACCATACTGAATATAATCTTAATCGGGTCGAAGATATCTTATATGATTTAGAGGGACGAGTGGAACCGTTAAAAGAAGAGGCGGCCATTGCTAAAGAATATAAGCAATTATCTAAAGAAATGGAGCAAAGTGATGTCATCGTTACAGTATCTGACATTGATCATTATACCGAAGATAATCAACGATTAGATGAGCGTTTAAATCACCTAAAGAGTCAACAGGCTGAGAAAGAAGGTCAACAAGCTCAAATCAATCAGTTACTACAACGATATAAAGGTAAACGCCAACAAAACGATTATGACATTGAAAAGTTAAATTATGAATTAGTTAAAGCAACTGAGAATTATGAGCAATTATCAGGTAAGCTAAATGTATTAGAAGAACGAAAGAAAAACCAATCAGAAACAAATGCAAGATATGAGGAAGAATTAGATAATTTAGAATCACAAATTGATTCTATTAAAAATGAAAAAGCTCAAAATGAAAAATTATTAGCCGATTTGAAAAATAAGCAAAAGCAATTAAACAAGGAAGTTCAAGAATTAGAGTCACTTCTTTATGTATCTGATGAACAACACGACGAAAAACTGGAAGAAATTAAAAATAGTTATTATACATTGATGTCAGAACAATCAGATGTTAATAATGATATAAGATTTTTAGAACATACAATCAATGAAAATGAAGCAAAAAAATCACGATTAGATTCGCGTTTAGTAGAGGCTTTCAATCAACTTAAAGATATTCAACAAAATATTACTCAAACAAACAAGGCATATCAAAGTTCTAAGAAATCTATGCAAAAAGTAGAACAAAATATTCAACAATTAGAACGACAGTTGACAGATTCTAAAAGACTTCTTTCTGAATATGAAAATAAACTATATCAAGCCTATCGTTATAATGAAAAGTTAAAATCAAGAATTGATAGTTTAGCTACTCAAGAGGAAGATTACACGTATTTCTTTAATGGTGTAAAGCACATTTTGAAAGCAAAAGATAAAGAACTAAGAGGGATTCATGGTGCGGTTGCAGAAGTAATTAACGTTCCTTCAGAAATGACACAAGCAATTGAAACCGCCTTAGGTGCATCGTTACAGCACATTATTGTTGATAATGAAAAAGACGGTCGTCAAGCAATCCAATACTTGAAGCAAAGAGGTTTAGGTCGTGCTACTTTTTTACCATTAAACGTGATTCAACCAAGACATGTAGCTGCTGAGATTAAAGATGTAGCTCGTAGTTCACAAGGATTTATTAATATTGCATCTGATGCCATAAATGTATCTGCTAAATATCAAAACATCATTGAAAATTTATTAGGTAATACCATCATTGTAGAAAATTTAAAACATGCAAATGAACTTGCACGTGCCATTCGATATCGGACAAGAATAGTAACTTTAGAAGGTGATGTTGTAAATCCTGGTGGTTCCATGACAGGAGGAGGAGCACGTAAAACAAAAAGTATATTGTCACAAAAAGATGAATTATCAACAATGCGAAATCAACTTGAAGATTATCAACGACAAACAGCAGAATTTGAACGTCAGTTTAAAGAACAAAAAACACAAGCTGAACAATTAAGTGAACAATATTTTAGTGCAAGTCAGCAGTACAACAATTTAAAAGAACAAGTACATCATCACGAATTAGAACTAGATAGACTAAAAACACAAGAAGCACATCTTAAAAATGAACATGAAGAGTTCGAATTTGAAAAAAATGATGGATATCAAAGTGATAAAAGTAAAGAAACTTTAAAAGAAAAGCAAAATCATTTAACTGAGATACAACAACAATTGAAGCAACTAGAAAATGATATTGAAAGATATACACAATTATCAAAAGAGGGAAAAGCTTCGACACATCAAACACAACAGCAACTACATCAAAAACAATCTGATTTAGCTGTTGTTAAAGAGAGAATTAAATCGCAAAAGCAAGTACACGAACGTTTAGATAAACAACTTAGCGATTCAGAACGTCAAAAACTTGAAGTAAATGAAAAAATCAAATTGTTTAATTCAGATGAAATGATGGGTGAAGATGCTTTTGAAAAGTTGAAAGAGCAAATTCAGCAACAAGAAAATGTAAGACAAAATTTAAATCAACAACTTAGTGAGATTAAACAGCAACGTAAAGATTTTAATGAGAAAATCGAAATAAATGAAAGTCAGCTTCAAAAATGTCATCAAGATATACTTTCTATAGAAAATTATTACCAAGATATTAAAGCAAAACAATCAAAGCTAGATGTATTAATCAATCATGCAATAGATCATTTAAATGACACATATCAACTCACAGTAGAACGTGCAAGAATGGAATATGATTCTGATGAAACTATTGACAATTTGCGTAAAAAAGTAAAATTAACGAAGATGTCGATCGATGAATTAGGTCCTGTAAATTTAAATGCTATAGAACAATTTGAAGAGTTGAATGAGCGATACACATTTTTAAATGAGCAACGAACAGATTTAAGAGAAGCAAAAGAAACCTTAGAACAAATCATTCATGAAATGGATAAAGAAGTAGAAGGACGTTTTAAAACAACATTTCATGCAGTTCAAGATCATTTTACGACAGTGTTTAAGCAATTATTTGGTGGTGGACAAGCAGAACTTCGTTTAACTGAAGATGACTATTTGTCTGCTGGCGTTGATATCATCGTGCAACCGCCAGGAAAGAAATTACAACATCTTTCATTATTAAGCGGTGGTGAACGTGCTTTAAGTGCTATAGCGCTATTGTTCGCCATTCTCAAAGTTCGATCAGCACCTTTTGTTATACTAGATGAAGTAGAAGCGGCATTAGATGAAGCTAATGTGATACGATATGCTCAATATTTAAATGAATTATCTACGGAAACACAATTCATTGTAATTACACACCGGAAGGGAACGATGGAGTTTTCTGATCGTTTATATGGTGTAACAATGCAAGAGTCTGGTGTTTCTAAGTTAGTTAGCGTCAACCTAAATACAATAGATGAGGTTATGAAGGAGGAACAAGCATGAGTTTTTTTAAACGTCTGAAAGATAAATTTTCTAGTAAAAATGAAGATGATAATCAAAAAGACCTAGATGAAACTGTAGATTCAAATGTTAACAGTGATTCAGATTCAATGGATCCGAATGATTCTGATGAACAAGTTAAACCCAAAAAGAAACCTAAAAAATTAAGTGAAGCTGATTTTGACGAAGATGGCTTGATATCGATTGAAGATTTTGAAGAAATAGAAGCTCAAAAAATTGGAGCAAAATTCAAGGCCGGTTTGGAAAAATCACGTCAAAACTTCCAAGAACAGTTAAATAATTTAATTGCTCGATATAGAAAAGTTGACGAAGATTTCTTCGAAGCTCTGGAAGAAATGCTTATTACTGCGGACGTTGGTTTTAATACTGTTATGAAATTAACTGATGAGCTACGTACAGAAGCACAAAGACGTAATATACAAGAAACAGAAGACTTAAGAGAGGTTATAGTTGAGAAGATTGTAGAAATCTATCATCAAGAGGACGATCATTCTGAAGCAATGAATATTGAAGATGGACGTTTAAATGTCATACTGATGGTTGGTGTGAATGGTGTCGGCAAAACAACAACAATTGGTAAATTAGCTTATCGTTATCAACAAGAAGGTAAAAAAGTAATGTTAGCTGCTGGTGATACCTTTAGAGCTGGAGCAATTCAACAATTAAACGTCTGGGGAGAACGTGTTGGCGTTGAAGTTGTGAGTCAAAACGAAGGTTCTGATCCTGCGGCAGTAGTATATGATGCGATTAATGCAGCAAAAAATAAAGACGTAGATATTTTAATTTGTGACACTGCAGGACGCTTGCAAAATAAATCTAATTTAATGCAAGAGTTAGATAAAATGAAACGTGTGATTAATCGAGCAATACCTGATGCCCCCCATGAAGCTTTATTATGCTTAGATGCAACAACTGGTCAAAATGCACTTTCACAAGCACGTTCATTTAAGGAAGTTACAAATGTCTCAGGTATAGTTTTAACTAAATTAGACGGTACTGCTAAAGGGGGTATTGTATTAGCAATTCGAAATGAGTTACACATTCCAGTTAAATATGTTGGTTTAGGTGAAAAAATGGATGACTTACAACCGTTTAATCCTGAAAGCTATGTATATGGATTATTTGCTGATATGATAGAACAAAATGAAGATATTCCTGAAGAAATCTCTAGAAATTCATCCGTTGAATCTGAAGAAGGTAACTAAAATGGGACAAAATGATTTAGTTAAAACATTGCGTATGAATTATCTATTTGATTTTTATCAAAGTTTGCTTACAAATAAACAAAAAAATTATCTCGAATTATTTTATTTACAAGATTATTCTTTAAGTGAAATTGCTGATACATTTGAAGTGAGTAGACAAGCAGTTTATGATAATATAAGAAGAACTGGCGATTTAGTAGAAGATTATGAATCGAAATTACGACTATACCAAAGATTCGAGAAACGTCGTGAATTATATAACTTAATGAAACAATCACTTAATCAACCTGAGTTGCTTAAACAATATATCACTCAATTAGAAGAATTAGAGTAGTGATCATTATAATAAAGGAGGGCAAACGTTATGGCATTTGAAGGATTATCCGATCGCTTACAAGCCACGATGCAAAAAATGCGTGGTAAAGGGAAAGTAACAGAAGCAGACATTAAAACGATGATGCGTGAAGTGAGATTAGCGTTATTGGAAGCCGATGTTAACTTCAAAGTTGTTAAGGAATTTGTTAAGACTGTTTCAGAACGTGCGCTAGGTTCTGATGTCATGCAATCTTTAACACCTGGCCAACAGGTTATTAAAATCGTACAAGAAGAACTTACTAGCTTAATGGGTGGAGAAAATACATCCATTAAGATGGCAAACAAACCACCAACTGTTGTTATGATGGTAGGCTTACAAGGTGCAGGTAAAACGACGACAGCAGGTAAGTTGGCATTATTAATGCGTAAAAAATATAACAAGAAACCTTTACTTGTGGCAGGAGATATTTATCGTCCAGCTGCTATTGATCAATTACAAACAGTAGGTAAACAAATTGATATCCCTGTGTATAGTGAAGGTGATCAAGTATCACCACAACAAATTGTTGAAAATGCTTTAAAACATGCTAAAGAAGAACATCTAGATTTCGTTATCATTGATACAGCTGGTCGTTTGCATATTGATGAAACACTTATGAATGAGCTTCAAGAAGTTAAAGAAATTTCTAAACCAGATGAAATTATGCTTGTTGTTGATGCAATGACAGGTCAAGATGCTGTGAATGTGGCACAATCATTTGATGAACAATTAGATGTTTCAGGTGTAACATTGACTAAATTAGATGGTGATACACGTGGTGGTGCAGCACTTTCAATCCGTTCCGTTACCCAAAAACCTATTAAATTTGTAGGTATGAGTGAGAAATTGGATGGTTTAGAATTATTCCACCCTGAACGAATGGCTTCGCGTATTTTAGGTATGGGTGATGTTTTAAGTCTCATTGAAAAAGCGCAACAAGATGTAGATCAAGAAAAGGCTAAAGATCTAGAGAAGAAGATGCGAGAGTCATCATTTACATTAGATGATTTCTTAGAACAGTTAGATCAAGTTAAGAATTTAGGTCCTTTAGATGATATAATGAAAATGATTCCTGGTATGAATAAAATGAAAGGTTTAGATAAGCTTAATATGAGTGATAAACAAATTGATCATATTAAAGCGATTATACAATCTATGACACCTAAAGAACGTTCAAACCCTGAAACATTAAATGTATCGCGTAAAAAACGTATTGCAAAAGGATCCGGCCGATCTTTACAAGAAGTTAATCGACTAATGAAACAATTTAATGATATGAAGAAAATGATGAAACAATTTACTGGTGGCGGTAAAGGTAAAAAAGCTAAACGAAACCAAATGCAAAATATGTTAAAGGGTATGAACTTACCGTTTTAATTTATGAAATCAAGCATCAAAACTTGAGAGTGTCTTCGATGCTTGATTTTTTTGAACCTTAATAAGGATTGTTAACAAAATTAACAGAAACGCCTGAGCTAAAGCACATGCATAACCAAAAGTACGATTTACTTCGTAAATCTACTTTTGGTAAAGAAAAAAGTCTTTACAAAAATTTGTGTAACTGTTATTATTTATTCTTGTAGAAAATAAAATAATAAACACATAAAGGAGAGTAATTTAAATGGCAGTTAAAATTCGTTTAACTCGTTTAGGTTCTAAAAGAAACCCATTCTATCGTATCGTAGTTGCAGATGCACGTTCACCACGTGATGGTCGTATCATTGAGCAATTAGGTACTTACAATCCAGCACACGTTAATGCACCAGAAGTTAAAATCGACGAAGAATTAGCTTTAAAATGGTTACACGACGGTGCTAAACCAACTGATACAGTTCACAATATCTTATCTAGAGAAGGTATTTTGAAAAAATTTGATGAACAAAAGAATGCTAAATAATTAGCTCATGTTTTTGTGGGACGCCAATATGGCGTCCTTTTTTAATCATATTTATTTGTTACATACATACGTGTTAATATATATTTGATTCAGTTTAATAAACTTTATTTAGAAGGAGGGTCATATATGGAAGTAGAGGTTGGACAAATAGTCAATACCCATGGTATTAAAGGGGAAGTAAAGGTGAAATCCAACTCTGATTTTACTGAAACACGATTTCAACCTGGTGAACAATTACTTGTAAAACATAATAATACTGAAATTGTTTATACGGTCGATTCTTATCGTATACATAAAGGGTTTCACATGTTAAGGTTTGAAGGAATCAACAACATAAATGATATTGAACATTTGAAAGGTGATTATATTTATCAAGAACGTGATCACCAAGATATAGAATTAGGAGAGCATGAATATTATTATTCGGATATAATTGGTTGTACAGTTTTTAAAGATGATGATACGCCAATTGGCCGGGTGATTAATATTTTTGAAACAGGTGCTAATGACGTTTGGATTGTGAAAGGTGAAAAAGAGTATCTCATTCCTTATATTGAAGATGTTGTGAAGGATATTGATATAGAAAATAAAACGATTAAAATTACACCGATGGAAGGATTGTTAGATTAATGAAGATAGATTATTTAACGCTATTTCCTGAAATGTTTGAAGGTGTTTTAAACCACTCAATACTAAAACGTGCGCAAGATAAGGGAATCATCAATGTTAATACTATCAATTTCCGAGATTATTCTATTAATAAGCATAATCAAGTTGATGATTACCCATTTGGTGGTGGCCAAGGTATGGTATTAAAGCCTGAACCTGTTTTTAATGCTATGGAAGACATAAATCGTAATGAACATACTCGAGTGATACTTATGTGTCCACAAGGCCGTCCCTTTACTCAAGAGATTGCACAAGAATTAAGTGGAGCAAAACATATTGTCTTTATTTGCGGACACTATGAAGGATATGATGAGCGCATACGTAAGCATCTTGTAACTGACGAAATATCAATGGGTGATTATGTCCTAACTGGTGGAGAGTTACCAGCAATGACGATGACGGATGCAATAGTGAGGCTTATTCCAGGCGTCTTAGGTAATCAAGCATCACATCAAGATGATTCATTTTCAGATGGATTGTTAGAATTTCCTCAATACACACGTCCTCGTGAATATAAAAATATGAGCGTACCTGAAGTATTATTATCTGGCAATCATGCGCACATTGATCAGTGGAGACATGAGCAAAAGCTCATTCGTACTTATGAAAAGCGACCAGATTTATTAGAACAATATCCATTAACTGAAAAAGATAGAGAAATTTTAGAAACCTATAAAAAGAAATTGAAAAATGATTAACGTTATGCTATTATAATTCAAGTGTGAAAAAACACTAATAATCACTATGATCCGCTGCTATACTTTTGTCTAGGCAAGAACATAGGTTGAAGGAGAGAATTTATAATGAGTAATCATAAGTTAATCGAAGCAGTAACTAAATCACAATTACGTACTGATTTACCCACTTTCCGTTCAGGAGACACTTTACGTGTACACGTAAGAATCGTTGAAGGTTCTCGCGAACGTATCCAAGTTTTCGAAGGTGTTGTAATTAAACGCCGTGGTGGAGGAATTTCAGAAACTTTCACAGTTCGTAAAATTTCTTCTGGTGTAGGTGTGGAAAGAACTTTCCCATTACACACGCCTAAAATCGAAAAAATTGAAGTTAAACGTCGTGGTAAAGTACGTCGTGCTAAATTATATTACCTACGTAGTTTACGTGGTAAAGCTGCTAGAATTCAAGAAATTCGCTAATCAGTATATTCGACAATTTATAAAAGGCCAGTCTATAAGCACTATAGTTGCCAATTTCAACATATTGCTTAAGATGTGCCACAATGAAAATAAAGCTTTCAAACTTCTGTTTTATCAGAGTTTGAAAGCTTTTTTATTTTATTAAAACTATTTAGTTATGAAAATCATTAATAATTAATTTATTTTCTTTTTACGTAATGAGTGAAAAGAATGCTCAAAATGATTCCAATACAACTGACAGTGATTAATAAATAAAAATAAGGAGGGGTATAACTTAATTTTATCTTTGTTTGTCCCTCTTTTACAGGAATAGTAGTCATAATACCGTTTCCTTGTTGAACCTTTAGAGGCTTTCCATTTGCCATTGCATGCATTCCTTTAGCATATACCATTGGCAAGACGAGATAACCGTGTTCCTTTTTCTTTTTAATAATTGTGAAACCATTTCTTTCTTTTTTTACTTTAACTGGCTGGAGCTGTTGAGAAGCTTTTTCTAATGTTTGATAGTTTTCACCATAAATTCCTTTTACTTTAAAACGATAAACTCCTTTTGACATCTTGATGTTAAGTTGATTTGAAGCTTTAGCACGCATCGTCACTGGCGAAACAAAACGACGATATTTGTATGATAAACGGTTTCTTTCTTGTGAATATTCATTAACTCCTACTTTATGTTCTTTGTCAGGAGATAGTAATTCAACATCCATTTCAATATACATATCTTTATAATTTTTAACTATATTGCGTGGTAAATTGAGAGTGACGCCACCATTATTCTGTTTAACTTTTAAATGTTTACTATCAATCCAATTCGCATGATTTAAGTTTTGTTTTGCATTAGAAAGTAAATTAGTATTAGGTTTAAAATCAGTATTGGCTTGGGATTTATGATTCAATACGACACCTTTAAGCATAGCTTGCTCTCTATCAAGGGGAGATTTTAGTGTTTTTGGATCATAAATTTTATTAGTAACGTGTGCACTAGGATAATTTATTGTATTAACAGAATGAATCCATTGATCTTTTTTATCAGTTATAAGTTCTTTCTTTTTAAAACCATAAGGCATATTTAAATCATCAGGATGTCGTAATCGATCTTGAACATCCCAAAGAGACATTAAGTTTGCACGATTATTTAAATATCGATAAGTACTATTTTTATCTACAGGCATATTAATTTGTAACGTCTTGTCATAGTATTTCAATATATCTCCATCGAAAATACTAGAATACAATGATGTTCCGTTGTAGTGATATATCATAGGTGAGTTTAATGCATAGTATGAAAAATAATCTAATCTTTTCAATGGATTTGTAGAGCTTTGATGCATATACTTAATTTTTTTATTTAGGACAGGACTTCTATAGCTTGAATCATTAATTGTTTTGATAGTCGTTTGATAAGGTTCGATAGTAATTTTTCTAGAATCATTAGTCATTAAGACTTGTTGAGCTAAAAATAAGACAACGAGTAATACCATCATTGAAGTACGGGTTAACAACGATTTATATTTAATAAATATAAACAACACTATGATTAAAATCAATGCAACAAACATCCACTTTACTGATCTTTCAGACAGTGTGATAAATACGAAACCGTATATGAATACTGGTATAGCAACAAAGGTATATTCTTTAATTGATATTTCACTTAAATGTTGTATAAACAATGCAATTAATACACTTGTTGATAATGCTAAGAAGTAAACCCAACGTCTTTGGGGCAATGAAAAGCCGTTAAATGCACTATCGAACCATTGAAAAAAAGAACCGATGAGTAAGATCCAAGTTGCAATTGCGAACAATTTATAATAATAGTGTTGATATAATTTAAAACAAAATAATGCAATGATAGCAATAAAAGAAATTGTAATGTAAAAGCCATCAGCAAAAATATTATAATTGGTTTCAAATAAATTTGTGAAAAAAGTAATTTTGAAATTAGGATTTTGCGCTCTTTCATTATCTAAAAAAGAAGATACACCAGTATATAGTCCGTAAATACTTACTAATACACTTAACAAAGTGGCACATACGAGTATGTAAAATTTCTGCCAACGATTCACGATATCTGTCTCATGAGGAATAGCGACTCGATAAATAAAATAGAAACCAATGACAATTGCTTCATAGTAACTAAAATAAAAGTTTGAGAATAACGTATAAGCAATCGCGAAAATAAACCATCCTATTTTACGTTCTTTAAAGAATCTTTCTATAGCCCAAATTGACATAGGTAACATAATTAAAAGATTGCCGTAAAATGACCAAGTAAAATTATAATATGTAACTACAGTAGACATACCATATAATATAGTTGCTATAAACAATGGTGCAGGTTTAAGTCGCAAATAATTAAATAAATAAAATGAAAAAATAAATGTGATTACAGTGCGCACATATGCCATGATTAATTGGTTTATTGGCCAAAAGCTGATATCATGAGGATTCACATTGATAGTTTGTTCCAATATCCATATCATGGAGAAGTTAATCCACATCAATGGAGAGAGTGAATAATAATATGCCAGTGATTTTACATAGTCGCCTCCCAACCCAAATGAAGCATCATAAAACCCTTTTAATGATGTAAAGTGTTCATAAAGATACATTTGAAAAGGCATCATTTGTCTGAAGCCATCTCCACTACCACTAAATACAATACCTTTAGTTATAAATTGATAGAGAAAAGGGTCATATAGAATAAATGACAATATGCAACTAAGTAAAACGATTAGTGTAAAACGTTTCATAGGTTTATTCCATATATTTTTAATCATGGCGAGTCCTCATCTTTCTTTTCCTTATATTCTTTAATCTAATGAATACAATACTCAACACTATACTAAATATTGAGATAGAAAACATCGTTTTTAGAAAAGGTGGTCGATATTGAATCACAATTGTTTTATCATTTTTATTAACTGGGACACCTGTCATCATATAATTTACCTTTTTGATATTGACTTGTCGGTCATCCACGTATGCACGCATACCTTTACGATACGGAATATTAATAACTGCAAGTCCCTTAGAATGATGATCTAAGTTAACTTTTACCCCGTTTTTTATATCTTTATAACACATATTAAAGTTAGCATGATGGTGTGCTTGTTTTAGCGTATCATAATTTTCACCGTTTAATTCTAACAGTTCCAAATTGAACTTACCATTTGGTGATAATTGAATCGTAATGTCACCATTTTTGTCTGGTAAACATCGATAAAGCACCTTGCTTATTCCCGTGCGATATATAGAATCGTTGTATAGACGATGATTATGATATTGATTGATGCTCACTGTGTAATTACTGTCAGGTTCACCTCGTTCAATATTCATAGTGAGATAAAAATCTTTGTATTTGTCTCTTATATTCTTAGGTAAATGTAATTTGATTATTCCGCTCTCTTTATTAACGGTTAGTTCATTGTTTGAATATCGTGTTATATTTTGTGTTGACACACGTGTTTGGTCTAATAAATTTTTAACTTTTGAGTGGTATGATTCACCATTGGATGTCACAATAGCACCATTAATCATTGCATGCTCCCTATCTATAGGCTTTTTTAAACTTTTATGATTATAAATGTTTTGTGTTACTTTTACACTTGGTAGTAGAAGTTGATTTTTATAAATAATATATTGTCCGCGTGACTTAACTTTTTTAAAATAAGATGGAATAAAATTTTGAGAGTCTTTCATCATTAAATATTTTACTGAAAACAGACTCTCGATATTTTGGCGAGCATTCGTAGACTGGTATCGACTGACAGATTCTTCAGCTAAATTAATTTTTAACGCATCGTAATAGAAATCGAGAATATTGTGATGAAATATACTAGAGTAAATACTAAGTCCTTTAAAATTTTGATACATAGGGGTATTATCTTGTTCATCGACACGCCAATTTATTCGTTGATCGTCATTCTTAGTTTGATTCATTTCTTTTACTAAAGATCTTTGCATAGCCGAGCTATATAAACTTGAATTAATGTATCGCTTGTTCGCACGATTAATATGATCTTGAAAGAAAATTTGATTTTTTATGAATACGAAAGTAATCATAAGGCTGAGAGCAGCAATCGAAATACTATAAATGTAAGTAAGATAATAACGTACTTTTTTCTCTTTTATTAATAAAATTAATAGCCCAATCACTGACACAACTGGAACTAAAGAGATCCAAGGTAAAAAAGTATGGTAGCTAATTGAACTTATGTAGATGACACTTTGAGCTATCAGATTAGTATAAATATAGGTCTTTGGACGAATTGTTTTAAAATACTTTACAAATAACCCAATTAAAATTGAACTATTAAAGGCTAAGATAAAATGCCATCGTTTTTGAGGTGCTGAAAACCCATTAAATAGTTGGTCAACAAATGGGAGAAATGCAAAAATAATTGTTGCCAATAATAACAATGCAAATAATTTATAATAAAAATGTTTATATAATTTGATTGTCAAAAGAGCTTGAATAGATAAAAATAACACAACAATCAAGTAATTATCGAAAAATATATTAGTGTCTTTACTTAAATGTTCAATCCAATTTACTTGTCCTGTAAATGATTGTCGACGATTATTAAGAAAACTTTGAACACCATGAAAGAACACAAACATACTATTTCCTAAAGCGAGTAGCGCACTACATATAATTGTAAGAGAAGCTTGCCAACGAGTTAAACTATCTTTAGGATGTCTGTAAATAATTCTAATCAAGGTATAACCTATACCAATAATGAGGAAATAATATGCAAAATAAAAGTTATTAATTAGAATTAGACTTACAGTTAGTATAAATAAACCTACTTTAAAATCCCTTAATAAACGTTCAATCCCTAATAATAAGAGTGGTAACCAAATGAAAGTATCACTAAAGAATGGCCAGTAAATTGTAAATCTAAAGTACAAAGGTGACATAACAAAAATAAATGAAATCAATAAACTGATTATTTTATTTTTAGAAATATAATAACTAAATAAATAAGTGCAAAACAGAGCAATAGTTGCCTTAATAATTGAAACAATTAGCGCATTGTACATCCAAAGAAGAATTTGATTAGTGTTCAATGAAAAGAATATTTCACATAATTTGATGATAGGGACATTTAAAATAAATATTAAATTTGTTGAAAAATAATAACTTAAGTCAGTGAAAAAATCTCCACCAAGACCCAAATGTGTTGAATAAAATAAGTTTCCTTGAGTCCATTGATGATAAAGATACATTTGAATAGGAATCATCTGTTCCATACCATCATTTGGGCCAGTTGAAAGAATACCATCATGATGGAAACGAAAAATAATATAACTATGACCAATTAATGATAATGTAATTAATAATATAATGAAACATGCTTTTCTTCTCATTTATTTCTCCTAAAACGCATCATATTGAGCTGAAAATTTTTTAGTTTAGTCAAATTGTAGGTTATTGTGGCAATGAATGAAAGTATTAGTGGCATTATTTAAATCTATTTACATTAAATTTAATGTAATTTAATAAAGTTAATTGATTTTAATAGTTTTGAATAAGTTTACAAATGGTCATCGTAGATTTGTTATGAATTGAAGAATGGTTTTTATCCCAAATGATGCACATGTTAAACTTAAAGTGGTTGGGTTAGCTATTATAAAGTATAATTATGAAGTTATAGATAAAAGTTTAAGAAAATAATAAGAATAGGATGATGACTCATGGCGATACAATGGTATCCAGGTCATATGGCTAAAGCCAAAAGACAAGTTAGTGAACAACTGAAAAAGGTAGATGTAGTTTTTGAACTCGTCGATGCACGTATTCCATACAGTTCGAGAAACCCTATGATTGATGATGTCATTAAACAAAAACCTCGAGTAGTAATTTTAAATAAAAAAGATATGACGAATTTAAAAGAATTAGAAAAGTGGGAAACTTATTTTAAAGATGAAGGTTTTTATCCGGTGGCTGTAGATGCAAAACATGGCAAGAATCTTAAAAATGTTGAAGTTGAAGCTATAAAAGCAACTCAAGAAAAATTTGATCGTGAAAAAGCTAAAGGTTTAAAACCTAGAGCGATAAGAGCTATGATTCTAGGCATTCCTAATGTTGGAAAATCAACACTAATAAATAAGTTAGCAAAACGTAGTATCGCCGAAACTGGAAATAAACCAGGAGTAACAAAACAGCAACAATGGATTAAAGTTGGGAAGTCTCTTCAATTACTTGATACACCAGGTATTTTATGGCCTAAATTCGAAGATGAAGAGGTCGGTAAAAAATTAAGTTTAACTGGTGCAATTAAGGATAGTATTGTGCATTTAGATGAGGTAGCTATTTATGGTTTGAATTTTATGATTAAGCATGATGTTTCCGCTTTAAAGAAACATTATAATATTGATACACATGAAGACGCTGAGATACTCGATTGGTTTGATGCGATTGGAAGAAGAAGAGGATTGTTACAAAAAGGAAATGAAGTAGATTATGAATCTGTCATTGAGTTGATTATCAATGATATGAGAAATGCCAAAATTGGAACTTATTGTTTTGATATTTTAAAAGAAATGAAGAGTGAATGATAGTATGTCTCTAACAATTAAAGAAATTAAAGAAAAACTATCTCAAATTGAAACGTTGGAAGAGTTACATAAACATGAAGCAAATAATGATTCACGTAAAGGTGTTATAAATGCGATTAAGTCTAGGGAAAAAAATATTCTTAAGCAACAAGCATTAGAAGAGCACTATTTATCCATGAATCAATACGAAAACAATATTATGTCATCTAATAGGGATGCATTAATTTGTGGAATTGATGAGGTAGGGCGTGGGCCCTTGGCTGGACCAGTTGTGGCTTGTGCAGTCATCTTAGAGAAGAATCATCATTATATTGGTTTAGATGACTCTAAAAAAGTATCTCCCAAAAATAGAGCACGACTTAATCAAAATTTAAAAGAAAATGTCTATCAATATGCATATGGCATAGCGTCCTCAGTTGAAATAGATGAATTGAACATTTATCGGGCAACTCAATTAGCAATGCTACGTGCTATAAATCACTTAGATGTTACACCTACGCATTTATTAATAGACGCAATGACACTAGATATTGATATCCCACAAACTTCAATTATTAAAGGTGATGCTAAAAGTGTATCTATCGCAGCAGCAAGTATCATGGCTAAAGAATATCGTGATCAATATATGAGACAACTATCTAAACAGTTTCCAGACTATGGTTTTGATAAAAATGCTGGCTATGGAACTAAGCAACATTTAGAGGCTATTGATCGAGTGGGCTTTATCAATGAACATCGTCAATCATTTGAACCGATTAAATCAATGATGAAATAATTTGAATTTTGCTTAAATTGTAATAAATACTGTCAATCAGTTTACAATAGCGCTTACATTTTTTATAATTAAAGGGCAACTTAACCTAAGAAACAGGAGGATGGAAGATGAATATCCACGAGTATCAAGGGAAAGAAATATTTCGTTCAATGGGCGTTGCAGTTCCAGAGGGACGAGTAGCATTTACTGCTGAAGAAGCAGTGGAAAAAGCGAAAGAATTAAATTCAGACGTATATGTGGTTAAAGCGCAAATTCACGCTGGGGGTAGAGGTAAAGCAGGCGGCGTGAAAATTGCTAAATCATTATCTGAAGTCGAAACATACGCAAATGAACTGCTAGGTAAACAATTGGTCACACATCAAACTGGGCCAGAGGGCAAAGAGGTTAAACGTTTATATATTGAAGAAGGATGCGATATCCAAAAAGAATATTATGTTGGTTTTGTTATTGATCGTGCTACTGATAAAGTGACTTTGATGGCATCAGAAGAAGGTGGAACTGAAATTGAAGAGGTTGCAGCTCAAACACCTGAAAAGATTTTCAAAGAAACAATTGATCCAGTAGTAGGATTATCACCTTACCAAGCGCGACGTATCGCTTTTAATATTAACATTCCAAAAGAATCAGTTGGAAAAGCAACTAAATTTTTACTCGCACTATATAATGTCTTTATCGAAAAAGATTGTTCTATTGTTGAAATCAACCCACTTGTTACAACTGGAGACGGTCAAGTATTGGCTTTAGATGCTAAATTAAATTTTGATGATAATGCATTATTTAGACATAAAGATATTTTAGAATTACGAGATTTAGAAGAAGAAGATCCTAAGGAAATAGAAGCTTCTAAATATGATTTATCATACATCGCTTTAGATGGAGATATTGGTTGTATGGTTAATGGCGCAGGTTTAGCAATGGCAACAATGGATACAATTAATCATTTTGGTGGAAATCCAGCCAACTTCTTAGATGTAGGTGGCGGTGCTACAAAAGAAAAGGTAACTGAAGCATTTAAAATTATTTTAGGTGATGACAATGTTAAAGGTATCTTTGTAAATATTTTTGGTGGAATTATGAAATGTGATGTTATTGCCGAAGGTATTGTAGCAGCGGTTAAAGAAGTTGAACTAACATTACCATTAGTTGTTCGTTTAGAAGGAACTAATGTAGAACGTGGTAAAGCAATATTAAACGAATCAGGTTTAGCTATTGAGCCAGCGGCAACTATGGCTGAAGGTGCTCAAAAAATTGTTAAACTTGTTAAAGAAGCATAAGGAAAGGATGGGAGCACTAAGATGAGTGTATTTATTGATAAAAATACGAAAGTAATGGTACAAGGTATCACAGGGTCTACTGCCCTTTTCCATACAAAACAAATGCTTGATTATGGGACACAAATTGTCGCAGGGGTAACGCCTGGTAAAGGTGGACAAGTTGTAGAAGGTGTTCCAGTATATAACACTGTTGAAGAAGCTAAAAATGAAACAGGAGCTAATGTATCTGTTGTATACGTACCAGCACCATTCGCTGCTGATTCAATTATTGAAGCAGCTGATGCCGATTTAGACATGGTTATTTGTATTACTGAACATATACCTGTTGTTGATATGGTTAAAGTAAAAAGATATTTACAAGGTCGTAAAACACGTTTAGTCGGACCAAACTGTCCTGGTGTGATAACTGCCGATGAGTGTAAAATTGGTATTATGCCGGGATATATCCATAAAAAAGGTCATGTTGGTGTCGTGTCTCGTTCTGGTACATTAACGTATGAGGCAGTGCATCAATTAACTGAAGAAGGTATCGGTCAAACAACTGCTGTAGGTATCGGCGGTGATCCAGTAAATGGGACTAACTTTATTGATGTTTTAAAGGCATTCAATGAAGATTCTGAAACTAAAGCCGTAGTAATGATTGGAGAAATTGGTGGTACTGCAGAAGAAGAAGCGGCACAATGGATTAAAGAAAATATGAACAAACCTGTAGTAGGTTTTATCGGCGGTCAGACAGCGCCTCCAGGTAAACGTATGGGTCATGCTGGAGCTATTATTTCAGGAGGTAAGGGTACAGCATCTGAAAAGATTAAAACATTAAACGATTGTGGTGTTGAAACTGCAGATACACCTTCTGAAATAGGAACAACCCTTATTGATGCAGCTAAAAAAGCAGGCATTTATGAAGAGTTATTAACTATTAAAAAATAATATATATTAGTATTGATTTCAACGAACCTTGAACATTAAACCTTGTTCAGGTTCGTTGTTTTTTTGTATAAAGAACACCATACGTTATGCGTATGATTCACAAAAGTTTTACCTTTATCTAAAAAAAGCATCTCTACATGCTAGAATATACATCGGTCAGCCAACCAAAATATTCAACACGAAGAGATGCTTTTTAATGTCATCCGACACAAACAGTTTAGCACATACATAATGAAATTGTAAGTAGCACATTGTTTTTGAGCCCAGATATAGCAGGCTAGTGATATATGGAAAAGAAATAAGGGATAGGAAATCCCTTGTGTCAATGATGTGAGTGGAAAATTGTAAAATAATTGAAGCAAAGATATATACATATGTTGGTAAGTATTCCATCCCATATAGGTGTATCATCATTTGTTGAATACTTAAATAGAAGAATAGTTTAATTTTTGATAGATATTTCAATTGAAAATATAAATATGGGAACAGAAAATTCTAGTGCAGAGAATTTGGTGAGGAACCAGGTAGGTTGATTTAAATAAAAATCAAAATAACGAATTAAGTATCAGTATGGTTTTATTTTAAAATTAGTTATCTTTTTTGATACATTGATATATATAATAGTAGAAACATGAAATTCGACAATTTTACAATATACTATGACACGTTAAACCCTTATCATTAAATTACTCCTTACAAATACATGATATTTAAAAAATAAATGTCTTTAAACAGTAAACTAAAAAATTTGGATTTGAAGGTATAATATAAACAAAGGAGTAATGATAATTGATACAACATACGATGTTAAAACTATATTGGGCAAATTTCACTACAGCACAACTTCATCATCTTACACGTAAATATCCCGACTTTCTATCAGAAAACGTATTTCATCAACATGACATGATAAAAAGATGGCTTACAGAGCGTAATTCTGAAAGACTATGGAACAAATATGAACGTTTCAAAAAATTAAAGCTGATGGACATTATTAAAGAAATGAAAAAAGCAAATGTTAGTTTTACGACATACTTCGATGATAACTACCCTTCTCTTTGCAAAGAAATGTATGATTATCCTTATGTGATATTCTACAAAGGAAATCCACAGTTCTTTAATCATTCTCACTCTCTAGCTGTAATTGGCTCACGTAATGCCACACAATATACAAGTCAATCTTTAAACTATCTTTTTCCTTCATTTAGACAATTAAATATGGCGATTGTTTCTGGATTAGCGCGTGGCGCAGATAGTGTAGCACATCAAACCGCACTTAAATACTTTTTACCAACTATTGGCGTACTTGGATTTGGACATTGTTATCATTATCCTAAAGCAACCTTAAATTTAAGAACTAAAGTTGAAAGAAATGGCTTAGTGATAAGTGAATATCCACCATTTTCTCCTATAAATAAGTATAAATTTCCTGAAAGAAACAGACTTATAAGTGGTCTGTCTAGAGGGGTTTTTATAACTGAGGCTGAAGAAAGAAGTGGTAGTCAAATTACTATTGATTGTGCTTTAGAGCAAAATAGAAATGTTTATGTTCTACCTGGTTCAATGTTCAACAAAATGACTAAAGGCAATTTACGAAGGATAAATGAAGGTGCTCAAGTTGTTATAGATGAAAGTAGTATCTTAATTGATTATCTATTTTAGTAAATGATAGATTTACTTTCTGAATTAATTATTTATATCCTTTAATTTAGTTAAAGTTTAATGAATCAAAAATAATAACAATTCTTACAAAATTGGAAATTAAAAATTAAAACGTTGACAAATACAAAAATAACCGTTTATCATTTATCTTTAGTAATTAAATTTGCAAGGGGGAATAAACTTTGGCAGATAATTTAGTCATTGTTGAATCGCCTGCAAAAGCTAAAACCATTGAAAAATATTTAGGCAAAAGATATAAAGTTATTGCTTCAATGGGACATGTTCGTGACTTACCAAGAAGTCAAATGGGTGTCGACACTGAAGATAACTATGAACCAAAATATATTACAATTCGTGGCAAAGGTCCTGTAGTTAAAGATTTAAAAAAACATGCGAAAAAAGCCAAAAAGATATTTTTAGCTAGTGACCCTGACCGTGAAGGTGAAGCGATTGCTTGGCATTTATCAAAAATTTTAGAATTAGAAGATAGCAAAGAAAATAGAGTAGTATTTAATGAAATTACAAAAGATGCTGTTAAAGATAGTTTTAAGCATCCTCGTGGTATTGAAATGGATTTAGTTGACGCGCAACAAGCACGTCGTATTTTAGATAGACTCGTTGGTTATAATATTTCTCCAGTATTATGGAAGAAAGTTAAAAAAGGGCTGTCTGCTGGGAGAGTTCAGTCAGTTGCTTTACGTTTAGTCATTGACCGTGAAAATGAAATTCGTAATTTTAAACCTGAAGAGTATTGGTCTATTGAAGGTGAATTTAGATACAAGAAATCTAAGTTTACAGCTAAATTTCTACACTATAAAAATAAACCTTATAAGCTAAATAACAAAGACGATGTTCAAAAGATTACTGAAGCATTAAATGGTGATCAATTTGAAATCACAAATGTGAATCGTAAAGAAAAAACGCGTTATCCTGCTCATCCATTTACTACATCAACCTTACAACAAGAAGCTGCACGTAAATTAAATTTTAAAGCACGTAAGACAATGATGCTAGCGCAACAATTATATGAAGGTATTGACTTAAAGCGTCAAGGTACAGTAGGTTTAATCACGTATATGCGTACTGATTCTACTCGTATCTCAACTTCTGCAAAATCAGAAGCGCAGCAATATATTACTGATAAATATGGTGAACAGTACGTGTCTCAGCGTAAATCATCGGGTAAACAAGGTGATCAAGATGCTCACGAAGCTATTAGACCTACTAGTACAATGCGAACTCCTGATGATATGAAAGCTTTTCTTACTAGAGATCAACACCGTCTATACAAATTAATTTGGGAGAGATTTGTAGCAAGTCAGATGGCTCCAGCTATTTTGGATACGGTAGCTTTAGATGTAACTCAAAACGACATTAAATTTAGAGCTAATGGTCAAACTATTAAATTTAAAGGTTTTATGACACTATATGTAGAGGCAAAAGATGATAAAGAGAATGATAAAGAAAATAAGCTTCCTCAACTTGATAAAGGAGATAAGGTGACTGCGACAAAGATTGAACCGGCACAACACTTTACACAACCTCCTCCTCGTTATACCGAGGCACGTTTAGTTAAAACACTCGAGGAACTTAAAATTGGAAGACCTTCAACATATGCTCCTACTATTGATACGATTCAAAAGCGGAACTACGTCAAGTTAGAAAGTAAACGCTTCATTCCAACTGAATTAGGAGAAATTGTTTATGAGCAAGTTAAAGAATACTTCCCAGAAATTATTGATGTAGAATTCACTGTAAACATGGAAACATTACTTGATAAAATTGCTGAAGGTGACATGAATTGGCGTAAAGTAATAGGAGATTTCTACAACAGTTTTAAACAAGATGTTGAGCGCGCCGAATCTGAAATGGAAAAGATTGAGATTAAAGACGAGCCAGCAGGTGAAGATTGTGAAGTCTGTGGTTCTCCAATGGTAATTAAAATGGGAAGATATGGTAAGTTTATGGCATGTTCAAACTTTCCAGACTGTCGTAACACAAAAGCAATTGTCAAAACGATTGGTGTCACGTGTCCAAAATGTAATGAAGGAGATGTCGTAGAACGTAAATCAAAGAAAAATAGAATTTTCTATGGTTGTTCTAGATATCCGGAATGTGATTTTATTTCTTGGGATAAGCCTGTTGGAAGAGATTGTCCTAAGTGTCATCATTACCTTGTGAATAAGAAAAAAGGTAAAAGTAGTCAAGTTGTGTGCTCCAACTGTGATTATGAAGAAGAAGTTCAAAAATAGATGAGTAATTTTAGGAGGGGCAAAATGACTCAAAAAGTAAATATTGTAGGAGCTGGTTTAGCTGGCTCTGAAGCTGCATATCAATTAGCTCAACGTGGAATTAAAGTGAATTTAATTGAGATGCGTCCAGTTAAACAGACTCCAGCGCACCATACAGATAAATTTGCTGAATTGGTTTGTTCAAATTCATTGAGAGGTAATGCACTTACAAATGCTGTCGGTGTACTTAAAGAGGAAATGAGACATTTAGACTCGTTAATTATCACATCAGCAGATAAAGCACGTGTGCCAGCTGGTGGTGCTTTAGCAGTGGACAGACATGATTTTGCTGGCTATATTACAGATACCTTAAGAAACCACCCAAACATCACTGTGTTAAATGAAGAAGTTAATCATATACCAGAAGGTTATACGATTATTGCAACTGGTCCTCTAACTACTGAGCATTTAGCTCAAGAAATTGTTGATATTACTGGTAAAGATCAATTGTATTTTTACGATGCTGCCGCACCAATAATAGAAAAAGATTCAATTAATATGGATAAAGTATATTTAAAATCACGTTATGACAAAGGTGAAGCAGCGTATCTTAATTGCCCTATGACTGAAGAAGAATTTAATCGTTTTTATGATGCAGTATTAGAAGCTGAAGTTGCACCAGTCAATGAATTTGAAAAAGAAAAATATTTTGAAGGTTGTATGCCTTTTGAAGTCATGGCTGAAAGAGGACGAAAAACTTTGTTATTTGGTCCAATGAAACCTGTTGGACTTGAAGATCCTAAGACTGGGAAACGCCCTTATGCAGTTGTTCAATTAAGACAAGATGATGCAGCTGGAACATTATATAATATTGTTGGCTTTCAAACACATTTAAAATGGGGTGCGCAAAAAGAAGTCATTCGTTTAATACCAGGATTAGAAAATGTTGATATTGTAAGATATGGTGTGATGCACCGAAATACCTTTATTAATTCACCTGATGTTTTAAACGAAAAATATGAATTAAAAGGACATGATAATTTATATTTTGCTGGACAAATGACTGGCGTTGAAGGTTATGTTGAAAGTGCTGCTAGTGGATTAGTTGCAGGTATTAATCTTGCGCATAAAATTTTAGGTAAAGGGGAAGTTATTTTCCCTAGGGAGACAATGATAGGTAGTATGGCTTACTACATATCGCATGCAAAAAATGAGAAGAACTTTCAACCTATGAATGCCAATTTTGGTCTTTTACCATCTCTTGAAAAACGTATTAAAGATAAAAAAGAAAGATATGAAACACAAGCCAAAAGAGCGTTAGAGTATTTAGATAATTACAAACAAACGCTGTAATTTACAAATAGGTTAACTAGGTAGTTGATAACTACCTGGTTTTTTTGTGATGAATATTGTTTAAAACTAACGTAAATTAAGTAAAACAAGTGAGTTAGAGAAAATTATGACTAATTTATATAAAGTATGGAATTAATTCTCTAAAGATTTTGAATTGATTATCAAATTACTGTATGCGTTTTTACACATATGCTACAATGCAATATGATGGAGGGGATTGATTTTGGATAAAATCCAAGAAACATTTTTATACATGTTAAAGGTTGAAAGAAACTTTTCAGAGTATACGTTAAAATCTTATCATGATGACTTAGTTCAATTTAACAACTTTTTAGAAAGAGAACATTTACAACTTGAGACTTTTGAATATAAAGATGCTAGAAACTATTTGGCTTTTTTATATTCTAATCAACTAAAAAGAACTACGGTATCAAGAAAGATATCAACGTTACGTACCTTCTATGAATTTTGGATGACTCAAAATAATTCAATTAGTAATCCCTTTGTTCAACTAGTGCATCCTAAAAAAGAGAAGTATTTACCTCAATTCTTTTATGAAGAAGAAATGGAAGCACTTTTTCAAACTGTAGAGCATGATAATAAAAAGGGCATACGGGACAAAGTTATTATTGAATTGTTATATGCAACAGGAATACGTGTGTCTGAATTAATAAATATTAAATTAAAAGATATAGATATGAACTTACCTGGTGTAAAAGTCTTAGGTAAAGGAAATAAGGAAAGGTTTATACCTTTTGGAGAGTTCTGTAGACAGAGTATAGAAAGATACTTAGAAGAATTTCAACCTAAACAATTAGCTAATCATGATTATTTAATTGTAAATATGAAAGGTGATCCTATCACCGAAAGAGGAGTAAGGTATGTACTTAATGATGTCGTTAAAAGAACCGCTGGGGTCAATGACATACATCCTCATAAATTAAGACATACTTTTGCTACACATTTATTAAATCAAGGTGCTGATTTAAGGACTGTACAGTCTTTACTTGGTCACGTCAATTTATCGACCACTGGACGTTATACACATGTTTCGAATCAACAATTGAGAAAGGTGTATTTAAACGCACATCCTCGAGCAAAAAAAGGAGAGTAATTTATGGATAATTCTTTACACGCTACAACAATTTACGCTGTACGCCATAATGGTGAAGCAGCTATGGCTGGTGATGGTCAAGTCACATTAGGCCAACAAGTTATTATGAAACAAACTGCGAGAAAAGTGAGACGTTTATACGAAGGAAAAGTATTGGCTGGTTTTGCTGGTAGTGTTGCTGATGCCTTCACACTTTTCGAAAAATTTGAAACAAAACTTCAGCAATTTAGTGGTAATTTAGAGCGCGCAGCTGTTGAACTAGCACAAGAATGGCGTGGAGATAAACAATTACGACAACTAGAGGCGATGCTTATCGTAATGGATAAAGATGCCATACTTATTGTTAGTGGTACAGGTGAAGTTATTGCACCTGATGATGATTTAATTGCCATTGGGTCAGGTGGTAACTACGCACTTAGCGCAGGTCGAGCTTTAAAAAGACATGCAACACAACTTTCTGCTAGTGAAATGGCATACGAAAGTTTAAAAGTTGCAGCTGATATTTGTGTGTTTACAAATGACAATATAATTGTAGAAACGCTTTAAAAACAGCATTGCTCAAATTAAGGAAATGAATCTCATAAAACAAAGTAGCAATATGGAGGAATGTTAAATATGGATACAAATGGAATTAAATTAACCCCAAAAGACATCGTATCTAAATTGAATGAGTATATTGTAGGACAAAATGATGCAAAACGTAAGGTGGCTATTGCATTAAGAAATCGTTATCGTAGAAGTCTTTTAAAAGAAGAAGAGAAACAAGAGGTTGCGCCTAAAAATATTTTAATGATTGGTCCAACGGGAGTTGGTAAAACTGAAATAGCTCGACGCATGGCAAAAATTGTTGGAGCACCGTTTATTAAAGTCGAGGCAACTAAATTTACAGAAGTCGGTTACGTTGGTAGAGATGTTGAAAGCATGGTTAGAGATTTAGTTGATGTTGCTGTACGTTTAGTAAAAGACGAGAAAAAGTCATTAGTTAAAGATGAGGCAACTAAGAAAGCAAACGACAAATTAGTTAAATTACTTGTTCCGAGTTTAAAAAAGAAGGCAGCACAAGGTAACAATCCTTTGGAAAATTTATTCGGTGGAGCAATTCCAAACTTCGGTCAAAATCAAGATGAAGAGGAAGAACCGCCAACTGAGGAAATTAAAACGAAACGTTCTGAAATAAAAAAACAACTTGAACAGGGCAAACTTGAAAATGAAAAAGTAAGAATAAAAGTAGAACAAGATCCTGCATCAATGGGAATGTTAGGGACTAATCAAAATCAACAGATTCAAGATATGATGAATCAATTGATGCCCAAGAAAAAAGTCGAAAGAGAAGTTTCGGTTGAGACAGCTAGAAAAATCTTAGCTGATGATTTTGCTGACGAATTAATCGACCAAGAAACTGCGAATCAACAAGCCTTAGAGCTTGCAGAACAAATGGGTATCATATTTATTGATGAAATAGACAAGGTTGCTACTAACAATCAAAATAGTGGTCAAGATGTGTCAAGACAAGGCGTACAACGAGATATTCTTCCTATACTTGAAGGTAGCATGATTCAGACAAAATATGGTACTGTAAATACTGAACATATGCTATTTATAGGTGCTGGTGCATTCCACGTATCAAAACCTAGTGATTTAATTCCTGAATTACAAGGTCGATTTCCAATTAGAGTAGAATTAGAAAACCTTTCAGTAGAAGATTTCGTGAGAATTCTGACAGAACCAAAATTATCGCTTGTCAAACAATATGAAGCATTGCTTCAAACTGAAGAAGTTACAGTTAACTTCTCAGAAGATGCCATTCAAAGATTAGCTGAAATTGCATATCAAGTTAATCAAGATACTGATAATATTGGTGCTCGTAGATTACACACTATTCTAGAAAAAATGCTTGAAGATTTATCATTTGAAGCACCAAGCATGCCGAATGCTGTTGTGGATATTACCCCACAATATGTAGATGACAAATTAAAATCAATCTCAACAAATAAAGATTTAAGTGCATTTATTTTATAAATATATATAGAAGGAGAAAAAATATGAGCTTATTATCTAAAACAAGAGAATTAAACACTTTATTACAAAAACATAAAGGCATTGCAGTAGATTTTAAAGATGTTGCTCAAACAATTAGTAATGTTACAGTTACTAATGTATTTATTGTGTCGAGAAGAGGTAAAATCTTAGGATCTTGTTTGAATGAATTATTAAAAAGTGAACGTATTAAAGATATGTTAGAAGATCGACATATACCGCGCGAATATACTGAAGAGTTGATGAATGTTAAACAAACAGAATCAAATATCGATATTGATAATGAATTAACTGTATTTCCACCAGAGAATAGAGAGGTATTTTTAAATAGTAGAACAACTATTTTTCCAATTTTAGGTGGTGGCGAAAGACTTGGTACGCTAGTCTTAGGTCGAGTTCAAGACGACTTCAATGAAAATGACTTAGTATTAGGAGAATATGCAGCCACTGTAATAGGAATGGAAATATTACGAGAAAAACATAATGAAGTCGAAAAAGAAGCTAGAGATAAAGCTGCTATAACAATGGCAATCAACTCACTTTCATACTCAGAAAAAGAAGCAATCGAACATATATTTGAAGAACTTGGTGGTACAGAAGGTTTACTTATAGCTTCAAAAGTAGCTGACAGAGTGGGCATTACACGATCAGTCATAGTGAATGCTTTACGCAAACTTGAAAGTGCTGGTGTCATAGAATCACGTTCTCTTGGAATGAAAGGGACATTTATTAAAGTGAAAAAAGATAAATTCCTTGATGAGCTTGAAAAAAATAAGTAAAAGTTGAATATGAAATGTTTTTTTGAAATATTAGTAAATTAAGATTAATCTGTGAATAATGAATGGACTGATTTTTACTTTTTCAGAAACCTATTATTTTATATGTTAATTATCGACTATAAAATGTTTAGAGAAATTAAGAATGTTATTAAATAATCTCCATCTTTATTGTTATTCAAACAGAAATTCAATAATACAAATCATGTTATTGCTTTTATGTATTAAATATGATATATTAATTGACGGCTATAAAGCCAATACGCACATAATCAATTTAAATATAAAGGGTGCAAATTAAATATTTGTCTTTATATCAGTTGATTATGGAGGTAAATAACCACTAGGAGGAATTTAAAATGGCAGTAATTTCTATGAAACAATTACTTGAAGCCGGTGTGCACTTCGGTCACCAAACACGCCGTTGGAACCCAAAAATGAAAAAATATATCTTCACTGAAAGAAATGGTATTTATATCATTGATTTACAAAAAACAGTGAAAAAAGTTGAAGAAGCATACAACTTTGTTAAACAAATCTCTGAAGAAGGCGGAAAAGTCTTATTCGTAGGTACAAAAAAACAAGCGCAAGAATCAGTTAAAGCTGAGGCAGAGCGTGCTGGTCAATTCTACGTTAACCAAAGATGGTTAGGTGGGATTTTAACTAACTACAAAACAATCTCAAAACGAATTAAACGTATTTCTGAAATTGAAAAAATGGAAGAAGACGGATTATTTGAAGTATTACCTAAAAAAGAAGTTGTTGAACTTAAAAAAGAATACGACCGTTTAATTAAGTTCTTAGGCGGTATTCGCGATATGAAATCAATGCCTCAAGCATTATTCGTTGTTGATCCTCGTAAAGAGCGCAACGCTATTGCTGAAGCTCGCAAACTAAATATTCCTATCGTAGGTATTGTTGACACTAACTGTGATCCTGATGAAATTGATTACGTTATCCCAGCAAACGATGATGCTATTCGTGCCGTTAAATTATTAACTGGTAAAATGGCAGACGCTATCTTAGAAGGTCAACAAGGTGTATCTAATGAAGAAGTAGCTGCAGAACAAAACATCAATTTAGATGACAAAGAAGAATCTGAACAAGCAGAAACAACTGAAGAAAACACTTCTGTTGAATCAAACTAAGAGATAGTTTAAATGGGTGATAAGATACTAATGCTTATCACCTTTTTTTAAAAATAAAATTAAATCATAATACTGTAATGGAAATATAACCTAAAATAATGCTAAAATCTAGGTATATCAATAATTACTATTTATATTGGAGGAATAATGAATGGCAATTTCAGCAAAACTTGTTAAAGAATTACGTGAAAAAACTGGCGCAGGAATGATGGATTGTAAAAAAGCGCTAACTGAAACTGATGGTGACATCGATAAAGCGATTGACTACTTACGTGAAAAAGGTATTGCAAAAGCAGCTAAAAAAGCTGACCGTATCGCAGCAGAAGGTCTTGTACACGTTGAAGTAAAAGGTAATGAAGCTGCAATCGTTGAAATTAATTCAGAAACAGACTTCGTAGCACGTAACGAAGGTTTCCAAGAATTAGTTAAAGAAATTGCTAACCATATTTTAGATAGCAAGGTAGAAACAGTAGACGCTTTGATGGAATCTAAATTATCTAGCGGTAAAACTGTTGATGAAAGAATGAAAGAAGCTATCTCAACAATTGGTGAAAAATTAAGCATCCGTCGTTTCTCTATCAGAACAAAAACTGATAATGATGCATTTGGTGCATATTTACACATGGGTGGACGTATTGGTGTGTTAACTGTAGTTGAAGGTACTACTGATGAAGAAGCTGCTAAAGACGTAGCAATGCACATTGCGGCAATCAACCCTAAATATGTTTCTTCTGAACAAGTAAGCGAAGAAGAAATCAATCATGAAAGAGAAGTATTAAAACAACAAGCATTAAACGAAGGTAAACCAGAAAAAATCGTTGAAAAAATGGTTGAAGGTCGTTTACGTAAATATTTACAAGAAATTTGTGCTGTAGATCAAAACTTCGTTAAAAATCCAGACGAAACTGTTGAAGCTTTCTTAAAAGCTAAAGGTGGTAAACTTACTGATTTCGTTCGTTATGAAGTTGGAGAAGGTATGGAAAAACGTGAAGAAAACTTTGCTGAAGAAGTTAAAGGACAAATGAAATAATCTGTCATAAAGTTTAACAAGGAAGAAGACACCTCACACGTTTCCTTTTTATAAGCCTATTGTTAAGATAGCTAAAAGGAGACATTCGTGTCTTCTTTACTTATATATTTACATATTTTTACGATAGAGAGGATAAGAAAATGGCACAAACTTCTAAATATAAACGTGTAGTATTAAAATTGAGTGGTGAAGCTTTAGCAGGTGATAAAGGATTCGGCATAAATCCTATCATTATCAAAAGCGTTGCACAGCAAGTTGCTGAAGTTGCCAAAATGGATTGTGAAATTGCTGTCATTGTCGGCGGTGGAAATATTTGGAGAGGCAAAACTGGTAGCGACCTAGGCATGGATCGTGGTACGGCTGATTACATGGGGATGCTTGCTACTGTAATGAATGCTTTAGCATTACAAGACAGTTTAGAACAATTAGATTGTGATACACGTGTTTTAACTTCTATTGAAATGAAACAAGTTGCTGAACCATATATTCGTCGACGTGCAATTAGACATTTGGAGAAAAAACGTGTTGTTATATTTGCCGCTGGAATTGGTAATCCTTACTTCTCAACTGACACAACTGCTGCTTTACGTGCGGCTGAAGTAGAAGCAGATGTAATTTTAATGGGTAAAAATAATGTAGATGGTGTTTATTCAGCTGATCCAAAAGTTGATGCAAATGCAATTAAATATGAACATTTGACACATATTCAAATGCTTCAAGAAGGTTTACAAGTGATGGATTCAACAGCTTCATCGTTCTGCATGGATAATAACATTCCATTAAATGTTTTCTCTATTATGGAAGAAGGTAATATTAAGCGTGCTGTAATGGGTGAAAAAATCGGAACATTAATTACAAAATAATTTTGAGGTGTAAAAAATGAGTGACATAATCAAAGATACAAAGTCTAGAATGCAAAAATCAATTGATAACTTATCTCGTGAACTTGCTAACATTAGTGCTGGTAGAGCAAACTCCAATTTACTTAATGGTGTTACAGTTGACTACTATGGTGCACCTACACCAGTGCAACAATTAGCAAGTATCAATGTGCCTGAAGCACGTCTATTAGTTATTTCACCATATGATAAGACATCAGTTGCTGATATTGAAAAAGCAATTATCGCGGCTAATCTTGGGGTTAATCCAACGAGTGATGGTGAGGTTATTCGTATCTCTGTACCAGCTTTAACTGAAGAAAGACGAAAAGAATTAGTTAAAGAAGTTAAAAAAATTGGTGAAGATGCTAAAGTCTCAATTAGAAATATTCGTCGTGATATTAATGATCAGCTTAAAAAAGACGAAAAAAATGGTGACATTACTGAAGACGACTTAAGAAGTCAAACTGATGATGTACAAAAAGCTACAGATAATTCGATTAAAGATATAGATCAATTGGTTGCCGACAAAGAAAAAGATATTATGTCAGTATAGGTATTTTATTATCGCAAACACATTCATATTAGTATATTATCTAAAATGAAACATCTGTCAGACATTGAATATCTTCATAGTCTAAACTGTACCAACTAAGACTTTGGTACAGTTTTTTTATTTGCTTATTCAATGGAATAAATGAGTATGATAAAATGATAGATGATTGTTTAATTAACTAATATTATAAACAGAGACGATCAGGCTCGGAGGAAAGACCATGTTTAAAAAGCTGAAAAATAAAAACAAAACTGAGACAAACCATAATAATGATTTAGACATACATAATATACCTGAACATGTGGCTATTATCATGGATGGAAATGGACGTTGGGCAAAAAAACGTAAAATGCCTAGAATTAAAGGACATTATGAAGGTATGCAAACAATCAAAAAAATTACTCGCGAAGCGAGTGATTTAGGTATTAAGTACTTAACACTATACGCATTTTCAACAGAGAATTGGTCTAGACCTGAAAGTGAAGTTAATTATATTATGAATCTTCCTGTGAATTTCCTTAAAACATTTCTACCAGAATTAATTGAAAAGAATGTTAAAATTGAAACAATAGGGTTTTATGAAGGTTTACCACAATCGACAATTAATGCTATTGATTTTGCTAAAGCTAAAACTCAGAACAATACTGGGTTAACTCTTGTGTTTGCCATAAATTATGGTGGACGAGCTGAGATTATTCAGAGTATGAAAACAATATATAACGAATTACAATTAAACGGACAAGGATCTGATGTGATTGATGAGGCGTTAATAAAACGTCATTTAATGACGCATAGTTATCCAGATCCAGACTTATTAATACGCACTTCAGGAGAACAAAGGATAAGCAATTTCTTAATATGGCAAGCTTCATATAGTGAATTTATTTTTAATGAAAAGCTATGGCCAGATTTTGATGAAAAAGAGTTAAGAGAGTGTTTGAAAATATATCAATCACGCCAAAGACGTTTTGGAGGATTAAGTGAGGAGTAAAAAATGAAAGTAAGAACATTAACCGCGATTATAGCTTTATTAATATTCTTGCCTATCTTGCTCAAGGGTGGCTTAATATTAATGCTTTTCGCATTTTTATTAGCTTTGATAGCCTTAAAAGAATTACTTAATATGAATATGATTAAATTTTTATCTATACCTGGTCTGATTAGTGCTTTAGCCCTAATTATTATCATGTTACCTCAAGATGCAGGTGAATGGGTTCAAGTTATCCAACTTAAAGGTTTAATTGCTATGAGTTTCATAGTTTTAAGTTATACAGTGCTATCTAAAAACAGATTTAGTTTTATGGATGCTGCATTTTGTTTGATGTCTGTAGCTTATGTAGGAATTGGTTTCATGTATTTTTATGAGACACGTTCTGAGGGCTTGAGATATATTTTATTTGCATTTTTAATCGTTTGGCTAACAGATACGGGTGCTTATATTTTTGGTCGCCTTATGGGTAAACATAAGTTATGGCCAGTTATTAGCCCTAATAAAACAATTGAAGGTTTCTTTGGTGGTATTTTATGTAGCATTTTAGTACCATTAGTGATGCAAATGTTTGTAGATTTACATATGAATATTTGGCTTTTATTATTAGTCACAATTGTGTTAAGTATGTTTGGTCAATTAGGTGATTTAGTAGAATCTGGGTTTAAACGTCATTTTGGTGTTAAAGATTCGGGACGTATACTACCAGGGCATGGCGGTATATTAGATAGATTTGATAGCTTCATGTTTGTATTACCGCTATTAAATATTTTACTGATACAAACTTAAATTTATGAATTGTAAAATGGAATAGATGTTATAATGAAGGAGTTATTGAGATGTTGATGAGTGGTGAATATCTCTTAACTCCTTTTCAGCACTTATTGATAAATTGTTAAGATACAATAACACAAAATAATATGATATTAAGTATTAACATATTATAATATTTAATATTATCTTCGATTTAATTACTTAGATGATTTTTTAATTAAACATAAATTCATTAGAGGTGTAGAACATGAGCATTTTAATTACGATTATTTCATTTATCATCGTATTTGGTGTCCTCGTAACTGTTCACGAATATGGACACATGTTTTTTGCTAAGCGAGCAGGAATTATGTGTCCTGAATTTGCGATTGGTATGGGCCCTAAAATTTTTAGTTTTCGTAAAGATGAAACATTATATACAATTCGTCTATTACCGGTGGGTGGTTATGTAAGAATGGCTGGTGATGGTCTTGAAGAACCCCCAGTTCAACCAGGTATGAACGTAAAAATAAAGTTAAATAACCAAGATGAAATCACACATATAATTCTAGATGATCAACATAAATTTCAACAAATTGAAGCTATAGAAGTTAAGAAATGTGATTTTAAAGATGACCTATATATTGAAGGTATTACTTCTTATGATGACGAAAGGCATCACTTCACTATAGCGAAAAAGGCATTTTTTGTCGAAAATGGAAGCCTTGTACAAATTGCTCCAAGAGATAGACAGTTTGCACATAAGAAACCATTGCCTAAGTTTTTAACATTGTTTGCAGGTCCATTATTTAATTTTATTTTAGCTTTAGTACTATTTATTGGATTAGCATACTACCAAGGTACGCCAACCAATGTCATAGGAGAAGTTGTGAAGAAGTCTCCGGCTGATGAAGCTGGATTGCACAAAGGTGATAAAATAGTTCAGGTAGGTAATCATAAAATTAAAAATTTTGATGATATCAAACATGTTCTTGACCAAAATAGAACGGCTAAAACAACTGTAAAAATTAAAAGGGATGGCCAAACCAAGTCTGTAGATCTCCAACCTAAAAAAGTAGAAAGAAAGATAACTAAAACTAAAACTCAAACAACTTATCAAATTGGTTTTGCTCCTACTACAGAACACAGCGTTTTTAAACCAATAAGCTACGGTATTTATAACTTTTTCGACAAAGGTAAGCTTATTTTTACAGCTGTTGTTGGTATGTTAGCCAGTATATTTACAGGAGAATTTTCATTTGATATGTTAAATGGCCCTGTTGGTATTTATCACAGTGTTGATTCTGTTGTTAAATCTGGAATTATTAATTTAGTAGGATACACCGCTTTATTAAGTGTTAACTTAGGAATAATGAATTTGTTACCTATTCCAGCGCTTGATGGTGGTCGCATATTATTTGTACTATATGAGGCTATTTTTAGAAAACCAGTGAATAAAAAAGCGGAAACAGGAATTATTGCTGTAGGCGCACTTTTTGTGGTTATTATTATGATTTTAGTCACTTGGAATGATATACAACGGTATTTCTTATAAATAGGGAGGAAAAAGAGAATGAAACAATCTAAAGTATTTATACCAACGATGAGAGAAGTCCCTGCAGAGGCGGAAGCATTAAGCCATCGTTTATTATTAAAAGCAGGGTTAATTAAACAGAGTACAAGTGGTATATATAGTTACTTACCACTAGCTACACGTGTCCTAAATAATATATCTAAAATCATACGTGAAGAAATGGAAAGTATAGATGCTGTAGAAATTCTTATGCCAGCTTTACAACAAGCAGAATTATGGGAAGAGTCAGGTCGTTGGAGTGCATATGGTCCAGAACTAATGCGTTTAAAAGACAGAAACGGACGTGAATTTGCATTAGGACCTACTCATGAGGAAGTAGTCACTTCTTTAGTAAGAGATGAATTAAAATCGTATAAACAGTTACCCCTTACTTTATTTCAAATTCAATCCAAATATAGAGATGAGAAAAGGCCACGCTTTGGATTATTAAGAGGACGCGAATTTCTTATGAAAGATGCATATTCTTTCCATTCAGATGAAGCTTCATTAGATGCAACTTATCAAGATATGTATCAAGCATATAGTCGCATATTCAAACGTGTAGGCATCAATGCAAGACCGGTTGTGGCAGATTCAGGTGCAATAGGGGGAAGTCATACACACGAGTTTATGGCATTGAGTGAAATTGGGGAAGATACAATAGTTTATAGTAATGAGAGTGACTACGCAGCTAATATTGAAAAGGCCGAAGTTGTTTATCATCCTTCTCATAAGCATTCTGAACTTGCAGAATTGACTAAAGTTGAGACGCCAAATGTTAAAACAGCTCAAGAAGTTGCAGACTATTTAGAGAGACCATTAGATGAAATTGTAAAAACGATGATTTTTAAAATAGATGGCGAATTTATTATGTTACTAGTTCGTGGACATCATGAATTAAATGAAGTGAAATTAAAAGCATATTTCGGCACGGAACATGTTGAAATGGCTACACAGGATGAAATTGTTAATCTTGTAGGTGCCAATCCGGGGTCTATTGGTCCTATTTTTGAAAAAGATATTAAAATTTATGCCGATAATTACTTACAAGATTTAAATAACTATGTTGTAGGAGCTAATGAAGATCATTATCACTATATAAATGTCAATATTGGTAGAGACTTTGACGTAACAGAATACAGTGACTTTAGGTTCATTACACAAGGTGAGATGTTAAGTGATGGCTCGGGAGTAGCACAATTTGCTGAAGGCATTGAAGTAGGACAAGTTTTCAAATTAGGAACAAAATATTCTGAATCAATGAATGCAACTTTTCTAGATAATCAGGGAAAAGCACAACCACTCATTATGGGGTGTTATGGTATTGGAGTATCAAGAACATTAAGTGCAATTGTTGAACAAAACAATGACGAGAATGGAATTATTTGGCCAAAATCAGTAACGCCTTTCGATATCCATCTAATCACTATCAATCCTAAAAAAGATGATCAACGTACTTTAGGTGATCAACTTTATCAAAAATTAATGAATTCATACGATGTTTTATATGATGACCGAAAAGAACGTGCTGGTGTTAAATTTAATGATTCAGACCTAATAGGGTTACCGGTACGAGTTGTTGTTGGTAAAAGAGCTGAAGAAGGTATTGTTGAGGTAAAACAACGCTTTAACGGTTTAAGCGAAGAAGTGCAAATTGATGAATTAGAGACTTACTTACAAGATTTATTTAAGAATATTAAGTAAGTTGTAATATAATTGTTGATAGTTAAATTGATATTAATAAAGAGCAGGAAAGATGATGAAACATAATCTTAAATCTAACCTGCTCTTCTTTATTGTATTATTTACTATTTGTTTTTCATGAAAATACGTCCAATCAGTAGTATAATATGAAACGAATTTATTAAGTAACTTTATGAACAGTTGTAATATATCCAATGATGTTTAATAGTTTTAAATTTAGTATTAATTAAGGTGGTTATTATTTTGGCAATGACAAATCGAGAAAAGTTTAAAGTGCTTGCCGATCAAATAAAAATATCAAATCAACTAGAACAAGATATTCTTGAACAAGGTGAACTCACGCGTATAGATGTTTCAAATAAAAACAGAACATGGACTTTCCAAATATCACTCCCACATTTTTTATCTCATGAAGATTATCTTCTTTTTACACATGCAATTGAAGAAGAATTTAAAGAAATAGCTACAGTAGCAATTGATTTTTCAATTAAAGATACCAACAATCAAGATGAGTTTGCTTTAAAATATTTCGGACATTGTATTGATCAAACACGATTGTCGCCAAAAGTGAAAGGTCAATTGAAACAAAAAAAACTCATTATGAGTGGAAATGTTTTAAAAGTCTTAGTTTCAAATGATATTGAGAGAAATCATTTTGATAAGGCATGTAATGGTAGTTTAATTAAAGCATTTAGACAGTGTGGCTTTGAAATTGATAAAGTCGTTTTTGAAACAGATACAACAAATCACGATGATGACCTTGCATCTTTAGAAGCACATATTCAACAAGAAGATGAACAAAGTGCAAGAGAAGCAACTGAAAAATTAGAAAAAATGAAAGCAGAAAAAGCGAAACAACAAGATAATAATGAAAGTACAGTGGAAAAATGTCAGATTGGAAAACCAATTCAGATTGAAAATATAAAACCAATTGAATCAATTATTGAAGAAGAATTCAAAGTAGCTATTGAGGGTGTTATATTTGATATTAACCTAAAAGAACTTAAGAGTGGACGTCATATAGTTGAGCTTAAAGTTACTGATTACACAGATTCACTTGTATTAAAAATGTTTACAAGAAAAAATAAAGATGACTTGGAGCACTTTAAGGCACTTAGTGTTGGTAAATGGGTTAGAGCTCAAGGTCGTATTGAAGAAGATACTTTTGTTAGAGATCTTGTCATGATGATGTCAGATATTGAAGAAATTAAAAAGACACCTAAACAAGATAAAGCAGAAAATAAGCGTGTAGAGTTTCATTTACATACGTCTATGAGTCAAATGGATGGTATTCCTAATATTAGTGCATATGTTGAACAAGCTGCTAAATGGGGACACCAAGCCTTAGCAGTAACAGATCACAATGTAGTACAAGCCTTTCCCGATGCACACAATGCTGCGGAAAAGTACGGTATTAAGATGATTTATGGTATGGAAGGTATGCTAGTAGACGATGGTGTTCCTATAGCTTATAAACCAACAGACCGTAATTTAAAAGATGCAACATATGTGGTGTTTGACGTAGAGACAACAGGTCTTTCTAATCAATATGATAAAATTATTGAATTAGCTGCAGTAAAAGTGCATAACGGTGAAATTATAGATAAGTTTGAACGTTTTAGTAATCCACACGAAAGATTATCTGAAACCATTATCAATCTTACACATATCACGGATGATATGTTAACTGATGCTCCTGAAATTGAAGAAGTGTTAACTGAATTTAAAGAGTGGGTTGGAGATGCGATATTTGTAGCTCATAATGCTTCATTTGATATGGGATTTATTGACACAGGGTATGAAAGGTTAGGCTTTGGACCTTCTACAAACGGTGTCATTGATACACTTGAGCTATCACGTACAATTAATACCGAATATGGGAAACATGGTTTAAATTTCCTTGCCAAAAAATATGGTGTCGAATTAACACAACACCATAGAGCGATTTATGATACAGAAGCAACAGCTTATATTTTTATAAAAATGGTTCAACAAATGAAAGAACTAGGTGTGAACAACCATCTAGAAATTAATAAAAAATTAACTAATGAAGATGCATATAAAAGAGCTCGTCCATCCCACGTTACACTCATTGTTCAAAATCAAGAAGGTCTTAAAAATTTATTTAAAATAGTCAGTGCTTCATTAGTTAAGTATTATTACCGTACGCCAAGAATTCCACGTTCTCTTTTAAATGAGTATCGAGAAGGGCTCTTAATTGGCACAGCGTGTGATGAGGGTGAATTATTCACAGCAGTAATGCAGAAGGATCAGTCGGAAGTAGAAAAAATAGCAAAGTTCTATGATTTTATAGAAGTTCAACCGCCTGCACTTTATCAAGATTTAATGGATAGAGAATTAATACGAGACAATGAAACGTTAACACAAATTTACAAGCGATTAATAGATGCTGGTAAAAGTGCTAATATCCCAGTGATTGCTACTGGTAACGCACATTATCTATATGAGCATGATGCTATAGCCAGAAAAATTTTAATTGCATCCCAACCAGGGAATCCATTAAATCGTTCAACATTACCAGAAGCTCACTTTAGAACCACTGATGAAATGTTAGATGATTTTCACTTCTTAGGTGAAGAAAAAGCATATGAAATCGTTGTAACAAATACAAATGAGCTCGCTAATAAAATTGAAAAAGTAGTACCTATAAAAGATAAACTATTTACGCCAAGAATGGATGGGGCTAATGAAGAAATTCGTGAGTTGAGTTATTCTAATGCGAAAAAACTATATGGTGAAAATCTACCACAAATTGTTATAGATCGCCTTGAAAAAGAATTAGATAGTATTATTGGTAATGGCTTTTCTGTTATTTACCTCATATCTCAACGTTTGGTGAAAAAATCGCTAGATGATGGTTATTTAGTAGGATCGCGTGGTTCAGTAGGTTCTAGTTTCGTAGCAACAATGACTGAAATTACAGAAGTTAATCCGCTTCCACCACATTACATTTGTTCACATTGTAAGACAAGTGAGTTCTTTGATGATGGTTCGGTTGGATCTGGATTCGATTTACCAGATAAAAAATGTCCCACTTGTGGTAATGAATTAATTAAAGAAGGGCAAGATATCCCCTTTGAGACATTCCTTGGATTTAAAGGAGATAAAGTTCCAGATATTGACTTGAACTTTAGTGGTGAATACCAACCTAACGCGCATAATTACACAAAAGTATTGTTTGGTGAAGATAAAGTATTTCGTGCTGGAACAATAGGTACTGTTGCTGAAAAAACAGCTTTTGGTTTCGTTAAAGGTTACTTAAATGATCAAGGTATTCACAAACGTGGTGCTGAAATTGATCGGTTGGTTAAAGGTTGTACAGGGGTTAAACGTACGACTGGTCAACATCCTGGGGGAATTATTGTTGTACCGGATTACATGGATATTTATGATTTTACTCCGATTCAATTTCCAGCAGACGACCAAAGTGCAGCGTGGATGACAACCCATTTCGACTTCCATTCAATACACGATAATGTCTTAAAATTAGATATATTAGGACATGATGATCCAACGATGATTCGTATGTTACAAGACTTATCAGGAATTGACCCGAAAACTATACCAGTAGATGATAAAGAAACAATGCAAATATTTAGTGGCCCTGAGAGTTTAGGTGTTACAGAAGACGAAATATTATGTAAGACAGGTACATTTGGTGTGCCAGAATTTGGTACTGGATTTGTACGTCAAATGCTTGAAGATACTAAGCCAACGACATTCTCAGAATTAGTTCAAATTTCAGGTTTATCTCACGGAACGGACGTTTGGTTAGGTAATGCTCAAGAGTTAATTCGTCAAGGGATATGTGATTTATCTAGTGTGATAGGCTGTCGTGATGATATCATGGTATATCTAATGTATGCTGGACTTGAACCGTCAATGGCTTTTAAAACGATGGAATTTGTACGTAAAGGTCGCGGTTTAACAGATGAAATGGTTGAAGCGATGAAGGAGAATAACGTACCAGATTGGTATTTAGATTCTTGTCGTAAAATTAAATATATGTTCCCTAAAGCTCATGCTGCAGCTTATGTACTAATGGCTGTAAGAATTGCATACTTTAAAGTACATCATCCACTATATTATTATGCAGCATACTTTACTATAAGAGCTTCCGATTTTGACCTTATAACGATGATTAAAGATAAAACGAGTATTCGTAATACAGTTAAAGATATGTATTCACGATATATGGATTTAGGAAAAAAAGAGAAAGATGTATTAACTGTATTAGAAATAATGAATGAAATGGCACATCGAGGTTTTCGATTGCAACCGATTAGTTTAGAAAAAAGTCAGGCTTTTGACTTCATCATTGAAGGGGACACATTGATTCCTCCATTCATTTCAGTGCCAGGACTTGGAGAAAACGTTGCACAAAGAATTGTTGAAGCGAGAGAAGAGGGACCATTTTTATCAAAAGAAGATTTAAATAAAAAAGCCGGCTTATCTCAAAAGGTTATTGACTATTTAGATGAATTAGGCTCATTGCCAGATTTACCTGACAAGGCACAATTGTCGATATTTGATATGTAAGCATTTCTTATTAATAAATTGATATTATATACGTTCAATCATCTTTATTAGTAAACCTATATCAGTTTGTTTACTTATTAGACTTGTGATATACTAAATGTGCGTAAAAAATGATTAACTCAGGCAGAAGAGTGGGCATAAACCCGCTCTTTTCTATTTGCCAAAAAGGAGGCCTGTATGAGTAAAATTACTGAACAAGTTGAAGCATTGATTCAACCAGTTTTAAATGATTTGGACTTTGAATTAGTAGACATTGAGTATGTTAAAGAAGGTAAAGACCATTTTTTAAGGATTTCTATTGATAAAGAAGGTGGCGTAGATCTTAATGATTGCACTTTAGCTTCAGAAAAAATTAGTGAAGTTATGGATGAAAATGATCCAATACCTGAAATGTATTATCTTGATGTTGCATCGCCAGGGGCAGAAAGACCAATAAAAAAAGAAAAAGATTTTTATAATGCTATCAATCAGCCCATTTTTGTATCTCTTTATGCACCAATTGAAGGAGATAAAGAATGGTTAGGTATTTTAAAATCTGTAAATGATGAATCAATTAATATGGAAGTTAAAGAAAAGGCAAAAACAAAAGAAATTGAAATTCCAAGGAATAAAATCGCAAAAGCACGTCACGCTGTAATGATTTAACGTGATGAGGAGGAAAAAAACGTGTCAAGTAATGAATTATTATTAGCTACTGAATATTTAGAAAAGGAAAAGAAAATTCCTAGAGAAGTTTTAATTGATGCAATTGAAGCAGCTTTAATTACTGCGTACAAGAAAAACTATGATAGTGCTAGAAATGTAAGAGTAGAATTAAATATGGACGAAGGTTCATTTAGAGTGATTGCACGTAAAGAAGTCGTTGAAGAAGTGTTTGATGACAGAGATGAAGTTGATTTAAGTACTGCTTTAGTCAAAAATCCTGCCTATGAAGTAGGAGATATTTATGAACAAGATGTAACACCGAAAGACTTCGGACGAGTAGGAGCTCAAGCAGCTAAGCAAGCTGTGATGCAACGACTTAGAGACGCAGAAAGAGAAATTCTATATGATGAATTTATCGATAAAGAAGAAGATATTCTAACAGGTGTGATTGACCGTGTAGACCATCGCTATGTATATGTGAATTTAGGAAGAATTGAAGCTGTGCTGTCAGAAGCTGAAAGAAGTCCTAATGAGAAATATATTCCTAATGAACGTATCAAGGTATATGTAAATAAAGTTGAACAGACTACAAAAGGTCCACAAATTTATGTATCAAGAAGTCATCCTGGATTATTAAAACGTTTATTCGAACAAGAAGTTCCAGAAATTTATGATGGTACTGTTATTGTTAAATCAGTAGCGCGTGAAGCTGGAGATCGTTCTAAAATTAGCGTGTATTCTGATAATCCTGATATAGATGCTGTTGGAGCATGTGTAGGTTCTAAAGGAGCACGAGTAGAAGCGGTTGTTGAAGAACTTGGTGGCGAAAAAATAGATATCGTCCAATGGGATGAAGATCCGAAAGTATTTGTTCGTAATGCTTTAAGTCCATCACAAGTTTTAGAAGTAATTGTTGATGAAGAGAATCAATCAACTGTAGTGGTAGTTCCTGATTACCAATTATCCTTAGCTATAGGTAAACGAGGACAAAACGCACGTTTAGCTGCTAAATTAACAAGTTGGAAGATAGATATTAAATCAGAATCTGATGCCCGAGAAGCTGGAATTTATCCTGTTATTGAAACAGAAGAAGTTGCAGATGAAATTGTTAATTCAGGTGACGAAGATGTTGAGTTTGATAATGTTAACTTAGAAGAGACAAACTTAACTAGTACAGAATTAACTGCTGAAACTGATGAAGAAAAAACAGCTAAAACAGAAGAAGATAATGACACAGAATCATAGGTTGGAGTGATAAATTAATGAGAAAGAAAAAAATTCCAATGAGAAAATGTATTATATCTAATGAAATGCGTCCCAAAAAAGATATGATTCGAGTGGTTATTAACAAAGAAGGCGAAATCTTTGCAGATGCGACAGGAAAAAAACAAGGGCGCGGTGCATATGTGTCTAAAGATGTAGCTTTAGTTGAAAAGGCTCAACAAAGAGAAGTTTTAGAAAAATATTTTAACGCTACTAAAGATACACTTGACCCTGTTTATAAAGAAATAATAAGACTGATTTATAGAGAAGAGATTCCAAAATAATGACTAAAATGAAAATTTTTAATTTACTTGGTTTAGCTATGAGAGCTGGTAAAATCAAAAGCGGTGAATCGGTCATATTAAACGAGCTTAAAAAGAAGCAAATAAAACTTGTCATATTAGCTAGCGATGCATCTAGTAATACTCTAAAACAGATGAATAATAAATGTAATAGTTATCAAGTGCCATTAAAAGTGTTTGGTACTAGAAATGAATTAGGGTTAGCAATAGGTAAAAGCGATAGAGTTAATATTGGTATAACAGATAATGGTTTTGCAAAAAAATTGTTATCAATGATAGATGAATATGGTAAGGAGTGATTATATGAGTAAAAAAAGAATTTACGAATATGCGAAAGAATTAAATCTAAAGAGTAAAGAGATTATAGATGAGTTAAAAAGTATGAATGTTGAAGTGTCAAACCATATGCAAGCTTTAGAAGAAGAACAAATTAAAGCATTAGATAAAAAATTTAAAGCCTCTCAAGTGAAAGACACTAATAAACAAAATACTCAAAATAATCACCAAAAATCTAATAATAAACAAAATTCTAACAATAAAGAAAAACAGCAAAATAAGAATAATAGTAAACCAACTAAGAAAAAAGAACAAAACAACAAAGGAAAACAGCAAAATAAAAACAATAAAACTAATAAGAATCAAAAAAATAATAAAAATAAAAAGAATAATAAAAATAATAAACCTCAAAATGAGGTAGCAGAAACAAAAGAAATGCCCTCTAAAATCACTTATCAAGAAGGCATAACTGTTGGTGAGTTAGCTGAAAAACTAAATGTAGAATCAGCTGGTATTATTAAAAAATTGTTCTTATTAGGTATTATGGCTAATATCAACCAATCATTGGATGAAGAAACATTAGAATTAATTGCAGATGACTATGGCGTTGAAATAGAGAAAGAAGTAGTCGTTGATGAAGAAGATTTATCAATTTATTTTGATGATGAGACGGATGATTCCGATGCAATTGAACGTCCAGCAGTTGTTACAATCATGGGTCACGTGGACCATGGTAAAACGACTTTATTAGATTCTATTCGTAATACTAAAGTTACCGAAGGAGAAGCTGGCGGAATCACTCAACATATTGGTGCTTATCAAATTGAAAATTCAGGTAAAAAAATTACGTTCTTAGATACTCCTGGACATGCTGCATTTACGACTATGCGTGCACGTGGTGCTCAAGTTACTGATATTACAATTTTAGTCGTGGCTGCTGATGATGGTGTGATGCCTCAAACAATTGAAGCTATAAATCACGCTAAAGAAGCAGAAGTACCAACGATTGTTGCAGTAAACAAAATTGATAAACCAACTGCTAACCCTGATCGTGTTATGCAAGAACTCACTGAGTATGGATTAATTCCAGAAGACTGGGGCGGTGACACAATCTTTGTACCACTATCTGCATTGAGTGGAGACGGTATTGATGATTTATTAGAAATGATTGGCTTAGTAGCGGAAGTACAAGAACTTAAAGCTAATCCTAACAAACAAGCTGTAGGTACTGTGATTGAGGCTGAATTAGATAAATCACGCGGTCCAGCTGCATCTTTACTTGTTCAAAATGGTACTTTAAACGTTGGAGATGCAATTGTTGTAGGTAATACTTATGGACGTATACGTGCAATGGTTAATGATTTAGGAAAAAGAATCAAATCTGCCGGCCCTTCAACGCCTGTAGAAATTACTGGTATTAACGATGTTCCACTTGCAGGTGATCGTTTTGTTGTATTTGGTGATGAAAAACAAGCACGTCGAATTGGTGAAGCACGTCATGAGGCAAGTGTCATACAGCAACGTCAAGAAAGTAAAAATGTTTCATTAGACAATTTATTTGAGCAAATGAAACAAGGTGAAATGAAAGATTTAAATGTCATCATTAAAGGTGATGTACAAGGTTCAGTTGAAGCATTGGCTGCATCACTAATGAAAATAGATGTTGAAGGTGTGAATGTACGAATTATTCATACAGCTGTTGGTGCTATCAATGAATCAGATGTTACTTTAGCTAATGCATCAAATGGTATTATTATTGGTTTTAATGTACGCCCAGATGCTGGTGCGAAACGCGCGGCTGAAGCTGAAAATGTAGATATGCGATTACACAGAGTTATTTATAATGTTATTGAAGAGATAGAATCAGCTATGAAAGGTTTACTTGACCCAGAATTTGAAGAGCAAGTCATCGGACAAGCTGAAGTGCGTCAAACATTTAAAGTTTCTAAAGTTGGTACAATTGCTGGTAGTTATGTGACTGAAGGTAAAATCACTCGTAACGCGGGTGTACGCGTAATTAGAGATGGTATCGTGTTATTTGAAGGTGAACTTGACACATTAAAACGTTTCAAAGATGATGCTAAAGAGGTAGCTCAAGGCTATGAATGTGGTATTACAATTGAAAAATATAATGATCTCAAAGAAGGAGACATTATTGAAGCGTTTGAAATGGTAGAAATTCAAAGATAATTTTGAAACTTATGGAGAGGCTATATGCTAAGTTAACTGCTTTAAGATATTTCATAAACCTAATATCTTAAAGTAGAGTATGACATACTTTGCTTAACCAACAATCAAAGTGAAGATATAAATTTTGATTTGGAAAAGCATAATGTTATGCTATCAATACTTTAGTTATGGTCTCTCATTTAATATTATTTTATTGATTCATTGTTGATAATTTAATAAAATGAACATCAAAAGTTAATCATTAACTCTGATATTTCACAGTTATTTGTGAGTAAAGTAAAAATGAAGAGAGGTGAGATGATGAATAATATAAGAGCAGAACGTGTAGGAGAACAAATGAAACAAGAAATCATGGACATTGTTAATAATAAAGTTAAAGATCCTAGAGTTGGTTTTTTAACAATTACTGATGTTGAATTAACAAATGACCTTTCACAAGCAAAAGTATATTTAACAGTGTTAGGGAATGATAAAGAAGTTGATAATACATTTAAAGCTTTGCATAAAGCAACTGGATTTATAAAATCTGAACTTGGTTCTCGAATGCGCCTAAGAATTATACCTGAGTTAACATTCGAATATGATGAATCTATCGAATACGGTAATAAAATAGAACGCATGATTCAAGATTTACACAAAAATGATAAATAATATATTTTATAGTAGGCACAGTCATTCATAAAGCATATTTTTGATATTGCCTACTATTTTTATGTAAAACGCTAATTAAAGAATTAAAATATCGTGTTATAATAATAAACGTTATTAAAAGTTAAAGGTGTGACAATATGTATAATGGCATACTACCGGTATTTAAGGAACGAGGTTTAACAAGTCATGACGTCGTTTTTAAATTACGTAAAATTTTAAAAATGAAAAAAATTGGTCATACAGGAACATTAGATCCTGAAGTAAATGGTGTGTTACCAATTTGTTTAGGTGATGCGACAAAAGTCAGTGATTATATCATGGAAATGGGAAAAACTTATCACGCTACGGTAACGTTAGGAATGAGTACGACTACTGAAGACCAAACCGGAGATATTTTAGAAACTAGAGCTATTGATAAGAATGATATCAATGAAGATACGATTGACCAAGTGTTGCAGCAATTTGAGGGGCATATTCAGCAAATTCCGCCTATGTATTCTTCAGTTAAAGTAAATGGAAGAAAATTATATGAATATGCGAGAAATAATGAAACTGTCGAACGCCCTAAACGGCAAGTATTTATTAAAGATATACATAGAATATCTGAAGTTACTTTTCAGGAGCAGACATGTCATTTTGAAGTTGAAGTAACATGTGGTAAAGGAACTTATATTAGAACTTTAGCTACAGATATTGGACTTAAACTTGGTTTTCCAGCTCATATGTCACGTCTAACTAGAATAGCTTCAGGCGGTTTTCAATTAGAAAGTAGTTTAACGATTGATCAAATTAAAGAATTACATGAGCATGATTCATTACATAATGAATTGTTTCCTATAGAATATGGCTTGAAAGGTCTGAAATCATTCCAAGTGAAAGATTCAAATTTTAAAAAGAAAATCTGTAATGGTCAAAAATTTCATAAAAAAGTGTTAAGTCAAGATGTTAAAGAACCTTTTATATTTGTCGATAATAGTACTCAAAAAGTTTTAGCAATATATATAGTTCATCCAGATAAACCTTATGAAATAAAACCTAAAAAAGTTTTTAATTAAAGGAGAAATAATATTATGAAAGTGATAGAAGTTACTCATCCCATACAAAGTAATCAATTCATAACTGAAAATGTTGCTATGGCTTTTGGTTTCTTCGATGGTATGCATAGAGGTCACGACAAGGTGTTTCAAGTGCTTGATGAAAAGGCAAAAGAGCATCAACTTAAAAAGGCTGTTATGACGTTTGATCCACACCCCTCAGTCGTATTAAACCCTGAGCGTAAACGTACAACCTACCTAACACCACTTTCAGATAAGTTAGAAATGATAGCAGAACACGGTATAGACTATTGTATCGTTATCAATTTTTCATCAAGATTTGCTAGTGTGACATCTGACGATTTCATAAGAAATTATATTATTAATAATCATGTTAAAGAAGTGATTGCAGGGTTTGATTTTACCTTTGGTAAATTTGGAAAAGGAAATATGACGGTACTTCAGGAATCTAAAGCTTTTAATACGACGATTGTAGGAAAACAAGAGATGGATTCTGAAAAAATTTCTACAACTGCAATACGCCAAGCGCTTACAGATGGTCATTTACAGAAAGCAAATGACGAATTGGGGTATATATATAGGATTAAAGGAACTGTAGTACAAGGTGAAAAACGTGGAAGAACAATTGGTTTTCCAACAGCTAATGTGCAACCCAGTGACGATTATGTACTACCAAAAAAAGGTGTTTACGCGGTGAGTATGGAAATTGGTCCTGAGAGTAAATTACATCGTGGTGTAGCTAACGTTGGTGTTAAACCTACATTCCACGATCCAGCTAGGGCTGAGTTAGTTATTGAAGTGAATATATTTGATTTTAATGAAAATATTTACGGTGAACGTGTGACTGTGTATTGGCATCACTTTTTAAGACCAGAAGTTAAATTTGATGGTATCGATCCATTAGTTAAACAAATGAATGAAGATAAAGCGAAGGCTAAACATTTATTATCTATTGATTTCGATGATGATATATCATATAATATATAAAGTTGACAGAGATACAAGATTATTCTTATTCTCTAGATATACCTTTTTCTTAGTAGGTCGATTCTCCGACGCCTCACTCAGATTAAGGAGTTAAATATAATTAAGGAGGAAATTGATAATGGCAATTTCACAACAACGTAAAGATGAATTAATTAAGGAATATCGTGTGCACGAAACTGATACTGGTTCACCAGAAGTTCAAATCGCTGTATTAACTGCAGAAATTTCTGCATTAAATGAGCATTTACGTGAACACAAGAAAGACCACCATTCACGTCGTGGTTTATTGAAAATGGTAGGTCGTCGTCGTCACTTATTAAACTACTTACGTAGTAAAGATATTCAACGTTACCGTGAATTAATTAAATCATTAGGTATTCGTCGTTAATCTTAATATAGAACTAGGAAAGCACCATGGATGGTACTTTCCTTTTTTTATTATGATACATAATAAAAAATATAAAATCAGTTAAATAAATGATATGATATAAATATTAGAATTAAGAGAGGAGATTCATAATGTCTCAAGAGAAGAAAGTTTTTAAAACTGAATGGGCTGGGCGTTCTTTAACTATTGAGACAGGACAATTAGCAAAGCAAGCTAATGGTGCTGTTTTGGTGCGTTATGGAGATACAGTTGTCCTATCAACTGCAACTGCTTCTAAAGAACCTAGAGATGGCGATTTTTTCCCATTAACTGTAAATTACGAAGAAAAAATGTATGCTGCTGGTAAAATTCCAGGAGGATTCAAAAAAAGAGAAGGTCGCCCTGGTGATGAAGCAACGTTAACAGCTCGTCTCATTGATAGACCTATTCGTCCACTGTTTCCCAAAGGATATAGACATGACGTACAAATCATGAATATTGTCTTAAGTGCTGATCCAGATTGCTCACCAGAAATGGCTGCAATGATTGGTTCTTCGATGGCGTTAAGTGTTTCAGATATTCCATTCCAAGGCCCCATAGCAGGTGTCAATGTAGGTTATATCGATGGCAAATATGTCATTAATCCTTCCGTCGCCGATAAAGAAATTTCTAGATTAGATTTAGAAGTTGCTGGGCATAAAGATGCGGTAAACATGGTTGAAGCAGGTGCAAGTGAAATTACTGAGAGTGAGATGCTTGAGGCTATTTTCTTCGGACACGAGGAAATCAAACGACTTGTTACATTCCAACAAGAAATCATAGATCACATTCAACCAATCAAACAAGAATTTGTACCGGTGGAAAGAGACGAAGATTTAGTTGAAAAAGTAAAACGTCTAACTGAAGATAAAGGACTTAAGGAGACGGTTTTAACTTTCGATAAGCAACAACGAGATGAAAACTTAGATGCTCTGAAAGAAGAAGTTGTTGGTCATTTTCTAGATGAAGAAGATCCAGAAAATGAAACGCTTGTTAAAGAAGTTTATGCAATTCTAAATGACTTAATTAAAGAAGAAGTAAGACGTCTAATTGCTGATGAAAAAATACGACCTGATGGACGTAAAGTAGATGAAATAAGACCTCTTGAATCAGAAGTTGGTTTGTTGCCAAGAGCACATGGGTCAGGTTTATTTACTCGTGGTCAGACACAAGCACTTTCAGTTTTAACTTTAGGCGCACTTGGAGATTATCAATTAATTGATGGTTTAGGACCTGAGGTAGAGAAACGATTTATGCATCATTATAACTTTCCTAATTTCTCTGTAGGAGAAACTGGCCCTGTACGTGCACCTGGTAGACGTGAGATTGGCCATGGTGCGCTTGGTGAAAGAGCATTACGATACATTATACCTGATACTCAAGATTTCCCTTACACAATTCGTATTGTAAGTGAAGTACTAGAGTCTAACGGTTCATCATCTCAAGCATCGATTTGTGGTTCAACATTAGCATTAATGGATGCTGGTGTACCAATTAAAGCGCCAGTCGCAGGGATTGCAATGGGACTAGTAACGCGTGACGATAGCTATACAATTTTAACTGATATTCAAGGTATGGAAGATGCATTAGGTGATATGGACTTCAAAGTAGCAGGTACTAAAGACGGTATTACTGCGATTCAAATGGATATTAAAATTGATGGTTTAACTCGAGAAGTTATCGAAGAAGCACTAGAACAAGCGCGTCAAGGACGATTAGCTATTATGGATCATATGCTTCACACGATTGAGCAACCACGCGAAGAATTAAGTGCTTATGCACCAAAAGTGGTAACTATGAGTATTAAACCAGATAAAATTCGAGACGTGATTGGACCAGGTGGTAAGAAAATCAATGAAATCATTGACGAAACTGGAGTTAAATTAGATATTGAACAAGATGGTACAATCTTTATAGGGGCTGTAGATCAAGCGATGATTAATCGTGCAAAAGAAATTATCGAAGATATTACACGCGAAGCGGAAGTTGGACAAGTATATCATGCTAAAGTAAAACGTATTGAAAAGTATGGTGCTTTCGTTGAATTGTTCCCTGGTAAAGACGCATTATTACACATTTCTCAAATTTCACAAGAAAGAATTAATAAAGTAGAAGATGTTCTTAAAATTGGAGATACAATTGAAGTGAAAATTACTGAAATCGATAAACAAGGTCGAGTTAATGCGTCACATAAAGTATTAGAACAATCTAAAAATTAAAATGTATCAATATATGAACCTAATGTATGTGTTCTGTAAAAAACTGCCGACAAAGCTAAATGCTTTGCGAGCAGTTTTTTTATTATTAATATGACTATTCAGTGGGATAAATGTATTTTGTTAGTAATGTTATAGGGTGACTTAAAAACTTACATTCAATTAATATCATTTAATAAGTAAAAGTAATATTTAGTATGTACATGTGACAATTGTTTTATTAAATATGATAAAAACATTAATTTTAAAAAATATACTCTCAATAATCAAATGGTATAACAGTGCAATAATAGTGTACATCAAGGTCGTTTTAACTTATAATAAATAGTGAATTTGTATATGGACGGGTCACTATTTATAGGAGGTAACATTTTGAGTTTAATAAAGAAAAAAAATAAAGATATTCGTATTATTCCACTCGGTGGAGTTGGCGAAATCGCTAAAAATATGTACATCGTTGAAGTAGACGATGAAATGTTTATGTTGGATGCAGGATTAATGTTCCCAGAAGATGAAATGCTTGGGGTAGATATCGTTATTCCTGACATTCAATATGTCATTGAAAACAAAGAAAGATTAAAAGGGATATTTCTTACACACGGTCATGAACATGCTATAGGCGCAGTAAGCTATGTGTTAGAACAAATCGACGCACCAGTTTATGGTTCTAAATTGACAATTGCACTTGTTAAAGAAGCAATGAAGGCCCGAAATATTAAAAAGAAAGTACGTTACTATACTGTAAACCATGATTCAATTATGAGATTTAAAAATGTTAACGTTAGTTTCTTTAATACAACACATAGCATTCCCGATAGCTTAGGCGTATGTATTCATACTTCTTATGGTTCTATAGTTTATACTGGAGAGTTTAAGTTTGATCAAAGTTTGCATGGACATTATGCTCCAGATTTGAAACGCATGGCTGAAATTGGTGATGAAGGTGTGTTCGCATTAATCAGTGATTCAACAGAAGCTGAAAAGCCAGGATATAACACGCCTGAAAATATTATTGAACATCACATGTATGATGCTTTTGCCAAGGTTAAAGGTAGACTTATTGTATCATGCTATGCTTCAAACTTCGTTCGTATTCAACAAGTGCTTAACATTGCAAGTCAACTTAATCGTAAAGTGTCATTTTTAGGTCGTTCACTTGAAAGTTCGTTTAACATAGCACGTAAAATGGGATACTTTGATATACCAAAAGATTTATTAATACCTATTAATGAAGTGGAAAATTACCCTAAAAATGAAGTGATTATTATTGCTACAGGTATGCAAGGTGAACCAGTAGAAGCATTAAGTCAAATGGCTCGCAAGAAGCATAAAATTATGAACATAGAAGAAGGGGATTCAATATTCCTAGCAATTACTGCTTCAGCTAATATGGAAGTTATTATTGCAGATACATTAAATGAGTTAGTGCGTGCTGGAGCACATATAATTCCAAACAACAAGAAAATTCATGCGTCAAGTCATGGTTGTATGGAAGAATTGAAAATGATGTTAAATATCATGAAACCTGAATATTTTGTACCTGTTCAAGGTGAATTTAAAATGCAGATTGCACATGCCAAATTAGCAGCAGAAACAGGTGTAGCACCTGAGAAAATTTTCTTAGTTGAAAAAGGCGACGTGATTAGTTATAACGGTAAAGATATGATCTTAAATGAAAAAGTTCAATCAGGTAATATACTTATTGATGGGATTGGCGTTGGTGACGTAGGTAATATCGTATTAAGAGATCGACATCTATTAGCCGAAGACGGTATTTTTATTGCGGTTGTGACATTAGACCCTAAAAATCGACGTATTGCTGCAGGACCTGAAATTCAATCAAGAGGCTTCGTCTATGTTAGAGAAAGTGAAGAACTTTTGAAAGAGGCTGAAGAAAAAGTACGTAAAATTGTAGAGGAAGGTCTTCAAGAAAAACGAATAGAATGGTCAGAAATCAAGCAAAATATGAGAGATCAAATCAGTAAGTTACTATTTGAGAGTACAAAACGCCGTCCAATGATTATTCCAGTCATATCGGAAATCTAATCTTAATAGAATAATATTTAAAGAGGTTGGGACAATTTAGCAAAGCAAAATCATGTTTAATGACTTTGTTCAACAATTAGTTTTTCTTTTAAATATTTATCAGTTTCTAATATCTTAGAGTTTGGTAAATATGAGAGTGAATCTAAATAATCTAAGTTGTTCTTGCCTCTTTCATCTTATTAAAAATACATATAAATTATATATTCAAATGGGATGAATACTCTAAATATAGTAATGATGAGAGATTAAAAAAGAAGGTGTAGGTATTGCCACAAGCAAAAAAAAGAACATCGACGAAGAGAAAGGGTAATAAAAAAACGAATAAAAAAAAGCAAAATGAAACGCCTTTAAGATATATATTCTCAATAATTATAGTAATTCTTATTATACTAGGCGCTTTTCAATTAGGAATCATTGGTAGAATGATTGATAGCTTTTTTAATTATCTTTTTGGAATGAGTCGATACTTAACTTATATTTTAGTACTTATTGCAACAATCTTTATAACATACTCTAAGCAAATACCTAGAACTCGACGTAGTATCGGTGCAATAGTTTTACAATTAGCTTTGTTATTTATAACGCAATTGTATTTTCATTTTTCACATAATATTACTTCACAAAGAGAGCCTGTACTGTCCTTTGTTTATAAAGCTTATGAAAAAACACATTTTCCAAATTTTGGGGGCGGCTTAATAGGTTTTTATTTACTTAAACTATTTATACCTCTCATATCTATTGTAGGTGTAATAATAATAACTATTTTGCTACTAGCTTCGAGTTTCATTTTATTACTTAATTTAAGGCATAGAGATGTTACAAAAAGTTTATTCGACAACCTCAAGTCATCAAGTAATCATGCATCTGAGTCAATAAAACAAAAAAGAGAACAAAATAAGATTAAAAAAGAAGAAAAAGCTCAATTAAAAGAGGCAAAAATTGAACGGAAAAAACAAAAAAAATCACGTCAGAATAATAATGTCATTAAAGATGTTAGTGATTTTCCAGAGATTTCCCAGTCAGACGATATTCCAATATATGGTCATAATGAGCAAGAAGATAAAAGACAAAATACTACTAACCAACGTCAAAAACGTGTTTTGGATAATGAACAATTTCAACAATCATTACCAAGTACTAAAAATCAATCAATAAATAATAATCAGCCATCTACAACTGCTGAAAACAATCAACCGCAAAGTCAGGCTGAAGGCTCAATATCTGAAGCTGGTGAAGAAGCAAATATTGAGTATACGGTGCCACCTTTATCCTTATTAAAACAGCCTACCAAACAAAAAACTACTTCAAAAGCTGAAGTCCAACGTAAAGGTCAGGTTTTAGAATCTACACTAAAAAACTTTGGTGTTAATGCTAAAGTAACACAAATTAAAATCGGTCCTGCAGTGACACAATATGAAATTCAACCAGCACAAGGTGTTAAAGTAAGTAAAATAGTCAATCTCCATAATGACATTGCATTAGCTTTGGCTGCGAAAGATGTACGAATAGAAGCACCTATTCCAGGTCGCTCTGCGGTAGGAATTGAGGTTCCTAATGATAAAATCTCACTTGTCACTCTAAAAGAAGTTTTAGAAGATAAGTTCCCATCTAAGTATAAATTAGAAGTCGGCATTGGTAGAGATATTTCTGGTGATCCAATATCAATTCAATTAAATGAAATGCCTCACTTACTCGTTGCTGGTTCAACAGGAAGCGGTAAATCAGTTTGTATTAACGGTATTATAACGAGTATATTGCTCAATACAAAACCGCACGAAGTTAAACTTATGTTAATCGATCCTAAAATGGTAGAGTTAAATGTTTACAATGGTATTCCTCATTTACTTATACCGGTTGTAACAAATCCACATAAAGCGTCTCAAGCTTTAGAAAAAATTGTTTCAGAAATGGAACGTCGTTATGATTTGTTTCAACATTCATCGACACGAAATATTGAAGGATATAACCAATATATACGCAAACAGAATGAGGAACTTGATGAAAAACAATCTGAGTTACCATATATCGTCGTAATAGTGGATGAATTGGCTGATTTAATGATGGTTGCAGGTAAAGAAGTAGAAAATGCTATCCAACGTATTACTCAAATGGCTAGAGCTGCGGGTATACACTTAATTGTAGCTACTCAAAGACCTTCAGTTGATGTTATTACTGGTATTATTAAAAATAACATTCCATCAAGAATTGCGTTCGCTGTAAGTTCTCAAACTGACTCTAGAACAATAATTGGTGCTGGTGGAGCTGAAAAGCTACTTGGTAAAGGTGATATGCTATATGTTGGTAACGGAGAATCTACCACAACCCGAATTCAAGGTGCTTTTTTAAGCGATCAAGAAGTGCAAGATGTTGTTAATTATGTTGTAGAGCAACAGAAAGCAAATTATGTTAAAGAAATGGAACCAGATGCACCTGTAGATAAATCAGAAATGAAGAGTGAGGACGCTTTATATGATGAAGCTTATTTATTTGTAATAGAAAAGCAAAAAGCTAGTACTTCTTTATTACAACGACAATTTAGAATCGGTTATAATCGAGCTTCAAGGCTCATGGATGATTTGGAACGTAACCAAGTTATTGGTCCACAAAAAGGAAGTAAACCTAGACAAATTTTAGTTGATTTAGAAAATGACGAGGTGTAAAAATGTCGGAAATGAGTGCAATCTATAGAGTAAAACAATACATTTTAAATTTAATTAAAGATGGTGAACTTACTAATGGAAGTAAATTACCTAGTAATTTGTCAATTGCGAGAGCATTAAATGTTAAAACAGATGATGTTTACGATGGTATAGATGAGTTGATTACTGAACAAGTAGTAACGGATAATTTTGAAGAGGGGACTAGCGTAAAAATCAAGCCCCCTTTCTATTACCCGTTAAATAAAATTATTAGTATAGGGACTATGATTAAAGAAGCAGGTTATGAAGCAGGAACAGAATATCTGAATCTTGACGAGCAACCTGCAACTATTTTAGATGCTGAACATTTAGGTATAGAAACAAAAGAACCTATAACAATTATTGAGAGACTAAGGACTGCTAATCATAAGCCGGTCGTATATTGTTTAGACAAAATAGCAAAAACTTATCTAACTTGCACAGATTATCAACAGAGTAGTGGTTCAATGTTAGAAGCTATTAAAGCATCTACAAATCATGTAATCATGCATGCAGAAATGGATTTAGAAGCAATTAGTTACGAACCTCATATCTCAGAAGTGCTTAATGCTTCACCTCACGAAGGGCTTATGTTACTTAAAATAGTACATTATGACGAAAAGCATCAACCAATTTTGTATTCTTTAAATTATATTAAGAGTAGTTTAGTTAAATTCACTATTACTAAAAGTGAATAAATTGTCATATTAGACCAGGAGGTTAGATTTTGGAGAGATTCAATCAAGATAATACAAAAGTTCGAGTCAATGTTTTGCCTACCGATAAATTTAAAACAACGACAATTACCTTTAAATTTATGGCACCATTAAACTATAAAACAATTACTTCACGTTCAATTTTAAGTAAAGTATTAGTTCGTGCAACACAACAATGGCCCACCGATAAAACTTTAAATAAACAGTTATCAGAATTGTATGGCGCCTATGTTAATAGTTTTGTTTCAAAGTTTAAAGATAGGCATGTTATTACAATCTCATTAGAAGTAGTTAATGAAAAATTCTTAAAAGATAAAACCCCTTTATTTGAAAAGGGATTAGATACGTTAAAAGAAATAATTTGGAATCCATTAATCAAAGATAGATGCTTTGATCATACATATGTAGCTCAAGAAAAGTCTTTACTTAGCAAAAAACTTGAAGCAATGGAAGATAATAAAGCACAGTATTCATTTCTTCAGTTAATGAATTATATGTTTAAACAGGAGCCTTATCGATATATAGCGACAGGTCAATTAGAACAAATTCCACAAGTGACTTCTGAAAGTCTATACGATACATATCTATCCATGATACAAAATGATGATTGTGCCATTTATGTTGTAGGAAATATTAACAAAGAGGAAGTAACACAACTAATTCTAGATAAGTTTGCAATTAAGCCTTTCTATTTAGAAAATGGAGAAACTACTAAAATCACACCTTCTTTTGATCAACCACAATATATAATTGAAAAAGACGATGTTGACCAAGCTAAATTGAATTTGGGATATCGCTTTCCATCTTATTATGGAAAAAGTAATTACTATGCATTTATAGTATTAAATATGATGTTTGGAGGAGATCCTTCCTCAGTACTATTTAACGAAGTCAGAGAAAAGCAAAGTTTGGCATACTCTATACATTCACAAATTGATGGTAAAAACGGATTTTTATTTGTTTTAAGTGGTGTTTCTGCTGAGAAATATGAGCAAGCAAAAGAAACTGTTATCAAAGAGTTTGATAAGATAAAAAATGGAGATTTCGATTCTAATAAAATTGAATTAGCTAAAAAAATCATTATTTCTCATAGACACGAAGCATCAGATAGACCCAAAAGTATAATTGAAATACTGCATAATCAATTATTATTAAACCAACAGCAAACTGATCAAGATTTTATAAATGCAGTGAATCGAGTGACGAAGACAGATGTTATTAAATTGGCAAATGAAGCTGTTCTAGATACAATTTATGTACTAACGAAAGGAGACCAACACTGATGAAAACACATCAATATGAACTTATAGATGAGAAAGTTTTCGAACATGAGTTTGATAATGGGTTGAAATTATTTGTCATACCAAAGCCTGGTTTTCAAAAAACGTATGTGACCTACACAACTCAGTTTGGTTCATTGGACAATCAATTTAAGCCCTTAGGTAGTCAGCAATTTGTAGAAGTTCCAGACGGTGTGGCACACTTTTTAGAACATAAATTGTTTGAAAAAGAAGATGAAGATTTATTTACTGCATTTGCCGAAGAGAATGCGCAAGCTAATGCGTTTACAAGCTTTGATCGTACGAGTTATTTATTTAGCGCAACAAGTAATATTGAAAGTAACATTAAACGTCTCCTCAATATGGTAGAAACACCTTATTTTACTGAAGAAACAGTTAATAAAGAAAAAGGGATTATAGCTGAGGAAATTAAAATGTACCAGGAACAACCAGGATATAAATTAATGTTTAATACTTTAAGGGCTATGTATTCCAAACACCCGATACGGGTGGATATTGCTGGTAGTGTTGAAAGCATTTATGAAATAACTAAAGATGATCTATACTTATGTTATGAAACATTTTATCATCCCTCTAATATGGTGTTGTTTGTGGTAGGCGATGTTAGTCCTCAATCGATAATTAAACTTGTAGAAAAGCATGAAAATCAAAGAGATAAAACTTATCAACCACGTATTGAACGTGCGCAAATTGATGAGCCTAGAGAGGTAAATCAACGGTTTGTTTCCGAGAAAATGAAATTACAGTCACCACGATTGATGTTAGGTTTTAAAAATGAACCATTAGATGAAAGTGCAACGAAATTTGTTCAAAGAGATTTGGAAATGACATTTTTCTACGAATTAGTTTTTGGTGAGGAAACTGAGTTTTATCAACAACTTTTAAATAAAGATTTAATAGATGAAACATTCGGTTATCAATTTGTATTGGAACCAAGTTACAGTTTTTCAATTATTACTAGTGCAACACAACAGCCTGATCTATTTAAACAACTAATAATGGATGAATTAAGAAAATATAAAGGAAACCTTAAAGATCAAGAAGCATTTGATTTATTGAAAAAGCAATTTATTGGAGAATTCATATCAAGTTTAAATTCTCCAGAATATATTGCTAATCAATATGCAAAACTCTATTTCGAGGGAGTGAGTGTATTTGATATGCTAGATATCGTAGAAAATATTACGTTAGAGAGTGTAAATGAAACTTCCGAATTATTCTTGAACTTTGACCAACTTGTTGATAGTCGTCTGGAGATGGAAAATAGATGAAAGCGCTAGTCATAGGTGGTTCTGGAACAATAGGTCGTGCCATTGTAAAACGACTGCTATTTGAAGGTTATGAAGTCTTCTTACATTATCATTCAGCTCAATATTCTGATTTAAGTAATCAATTTAAAAATAGCAAAATTACATTTATTCAATGTGATTTAACCAAAGATATAAAGCTCGAAGATTACTTTGGACACATTGACGAGCTAGATTGTCTAATTTATACCAGTGGAACAGCATTATATGGCATGTTACAAGATATGAGTGATTGTGACATCGATAATAGTTATGCATTAAATGTAAGACAATTTATACGTTTGACTCGCTACTTTATTGATATTTTAAGGCAGAGTAACAATGGACGTATCATTGTTATTTCATCAATTTGGGGAGAAACTGGTGCTAGTTTAGAGACAATCTATTCGGCGATGAAAAGTGCTCAAATTGGTTTTGTTAAAGCATTAAGTCAAGAATTAGCTTTAACTTCAGTAACTGTAAATGCTATTACTCCAGGTATGGTAAAAGGGAAAATGAGTGATGTATGGTCGAAAGATGAGTTATCGAATATAGTATCAGAGTTACCTCAGCAAAGAATGATTGATCCCTCTGAAGTGGCACATGCTTGTGCATACTTGTGTAGTACTATGTCAAAAAGTATAACGGGAACGGTCCACAAAGTGAATGGCGGATGGTATATTTAAATGTTTTGTCAGTAAAAGATAAGTTTTCTTGTTTCAATTGTTATAGGAGCAACATATAAGTAATAATAAAAGAAGTATCTTTTTATTATTGGTGTTATAATATGATAAACAAAGATTTCATGTGCTTCGTTGTTAACAAGGGGTGATCAAGAGGTGACTTTTGCAAAAAGGAAAGAGTGGTACTTAGAATATGAGATAACTGTAAATCGTGCTGGCTTACTCGGTGATATTTCAAGTTTGCTTGGAATGCTCGGTATTAGTATTGTTACAATTAATGGTGTTGATCAGGGAAAAAGGGGATTGTTAATCAAAACAGATCAACTAGAAAAGGTCGAAAGGTTCGAACAAATTGTAAAAGAAATTAATGAAATAGAAATTACAAAGTTAAGAGTTCCTGAATTACGAGATAGACTCGCTGTACGACACGGTAGATATATTGAACAAGATGCTGATGATAAAAAAACTTTTAAATTTGAACGAGAAGATTTAGGATTACTTGTTGATTTTTTAGCTGAGTTATTTAAAGAAGAGGGACATAAATTAATCGGTATACGTGGAATGCCTAGAGTTGGTAAAACTGAATCTATTGTAGCTGGAAGTGTTTGTGCACATAAAAGATGGTTATTCATTAGCTCAACTTTAATTAAACAAACAGTAAGGCGTTCACTATTTAAAGGTGAATATGATTCTAATCACGTATATATCATTGATGGTGCGGTAACAGCACGTGAATTGAACCCTGAACACCAAGAATTGGTGAGAGAGGTTATGACGTTGCCCTCAATAAAAGTAGTTGAGCATCCAGATTTATTTGTAGAGTCGTGCAATTATAATATGGAAGATTTTGACTATATTATTGAATTAAGAGAAAATGAAAATCAAGAGATTCGATATGAAGAAATGAAGAAACATACGGTTCAAAGTAAGAATAATTTAGATTTTGGAGATCCATTTGGTGGAGGGTTTGGTTTCTTTGAATAATTTCTAGGAGGACTTTGAGTGAAAACGATTGGTGAAGTGTTGAAAAGTAGACGTGAAAGATTGGGTATGACACTAAGTGAATTAGAACAAAGAACTCAGTTAAAGCGTCAAACGTTAATACATATAGAAAATAATGATTTTAATGAACTAGCCAAGAGTGATTATACTGAAGGTTTTATTAGAAAATACGCTAAAGTTGTAAATATCGAACCAAATCAACTTATTGAAGCACATCAAGATGAGATTCCTGAAACACAATATCAAATTGATGATGTGATACAAACATTTTCTAATGGGTATGAACCCCCTTACCGACGTCAATCTAAAGAAGCGTTTCAATTGCTGATGTGGATGGGTTTCATTATTTTAATATCTTTAATCGTTTGGATACTCGCAATATTAATTATATAAATATATGTTTTAGAAATGAGGATTTAATATGAATATACCGAATCAAATAACGGTATTTAGAGTTATTTTAATACCATTTTTTATTTTATTTGCTTTAGTTGATTTTGGTTTTGGGCAAATTTCAATTTTAGGTGGAAATCATATCAGAATTGAAATATTAATTAGTGCTATCATATTTGTGGTTGCATCATTAAGTGATTTTGCTGATGGTTATCTTGCCCGTAAATGGCAATTAGTTACTAATATGGGGAAATTCTTAGATCCACTTGCAGACAAATTATTGGTTGCGAGTGCATTAATTGTTATGGTGCAACTTGGTTTTACTAATTCTGTCGTTGCTATCATTATTATTGCTCGAGAATTTGCCGTTACAGGATTACGATTACTACAAATTGAACAAGGCTTTGTAAGTGCTGCAGGGCAACTCGGAAAAATAAAAACTGCAGTGACAATGGTTGCAATTATATGGATTTTATTCGGCGATCCTTTCGTGCACTATGTACATTTCCCAATTGGAGTGTGGTTATTATACATTGGAGTATTCTTTACTATTCTTTCAGGTATTGAATATTTTTATAAAGGAAGAGATGTATTTAAACATTCTAAATAAATGTGTAATTAAAAAATTGAGCTTGTATATTTATTTCATCTATAAAGTACCATATCAATTTGTTATATAATCATACTCTCTAAAATAAATACATTTTGATTTAGTTATCTTTGTCAAAGGTTTGTTTCCTATTTTATATGGGATGCAAACCTTTTATTTATTTAGTTGCTTTAGTGTGACAAAGAAGATAAAACAATTACTAGAATTGATTTAATATTTCACTTTTCAGATGTAATATTGATATACATCTGGTAAATCTTTTATAAAAATGCAATTTCAGCATGTTATAAAAAAATGTGATGTTATGTTTAAGTTATATTAGATGACAGTTCTGTGATACATAATTAAACTGTTTCTATAAAGATTCTTATTTTAGATTTATATTACAAAAAAATATATAATGGACTTATTGAAAAGACAATATAAATATCAGGGAGTATATCATTGATGAATATTTCAATAGTAGCTGTTGGCTCTGAATTATTACTAGGTCAAATAGCTAATACAAATGGACAATATCTTTCAAAACTTTTTAATAGTATTGGTAAAAGTGTAGTAGAACACACAGTTATTGGTGATAACCCTCAAAGGTTAGAATATGTAATAAAGCAATGTCTATCTAGATTTGATACTATTGTTTTAACAGGTGGATTAGGGCCAACAAAAGATGATTTAACTAAACATACTGTAGCTAAAGTATTAGGAAAAAATCTAGTGACGGATGAAGCATCGTTAAACTTTATCAAAAACTATTTTAAAGAACAAGGTCAAGATATGACCTCTAATAATAAGCAACAAGCATTAGTGATTGAAGATGCCATAGTTTTACCAAATAAAAATGGTATGGCTCCTGGTATGCTTGTAGAATTAGGTAAACAAAAAATAATTCTACTACCAGGTCCACCGAAAGAAATGCAACCTATGGCGAAAAATGAATTATTACCTTATCTTATGGATAAAGATGAAGTTATTTTTTCTGAATTACTTAGATTTGCTGGTATAGGAGAGTCGAAATTAGAAACACTATTAATTGACCTTATAGATGAGCAAACTAATCCGACAATCGCACCTCTTGCAGGTACGCATGAAGTATATGTTAGATTAACAGCCAATGCCGAAAGTAAGGAACGATGTCAACTGCTTATTAAGCCTATTCGAGATGAAATTTTAAATAGGATTGGTACTTATTATTTTGGTTCAGACGAAGTTAGCATTGAAGAATCGGTTATAAATAGTGCAAAACAGAATTTTGCTATTTATGACGGTGTAACTAATGGAGCTTTGTTTACTCGATTAAAAAATGCTGACAGTAAAAATCTAGTTAAAGGTATGCTACCACATTCTAACCAATTTATTGATATAACTTGTGAGTTTAATACCGTTTTATTCAATGCTGCTCAATATGTCAGGGATTTGTACCAAACAGATTTGGGTATTGTACTTTTAAATAAAGATAATATTGTATATTTAGGAATTTATGATGGAAATAATTTCGATATCGAAACATTTAAGATGTCTCAAAGTCGTAATTTATTGAGAAGCAGAAGTCAAAATTATGCGATGATTAGATTATTAAATTGGCTTAATAAATAGTAAATTTTAAATTTTTGCTAAAAATATAAGTACGTTTGTTCGTTTTTGTATTAGCTAAAACACAATAAATGCGAACAAATATTCGCAAAAGACTTGTGTTTTGCTTAAAATACTTGTATAGTAAGTATAAGATATTATACAGATAACTTTCTGTAGTAGGAGGTCTCGTTTTGGATAATGAACGTCAAAAAGCTTTAGATACAGTCATTAAAAATATGGAAAAATCTTTTGGTAAAGGTGCCGTTATGAAATTAGGCGATAATAAAGGTCGCAGAGTATCAAGTACTTCAAGTGGTTCTGTCACAGTTGATAATGCATTAGGGGTTGGAGGTTATCCTAAAGGAAGAATTATCGAAATATATGGACCTGAAAGTTCAGGTAAGACGACAGTAGCTTTACATGCTATCGCTGAAGTACAAAAAAACGGTGGTGTAGCAGCATTTATCGATGCCGAACACGCTCTCGATCCAGTATATGCACAAGCATTAGGTGTAGATATTGACAATTTATACTTATCTCAACCAGATCATGGTGAGCAAGGTCTTGAAATCGCCGAAGCTTTTGTTCGTAGTGGTGCTGTGGACATAGTTGTTGTCGATTCAGTAGCAGCCTTAACACCTAAAGCTGAAATTGAAGGTGAAATGGGAGATACTCATGTTGGTTTACAAGCAAGATTAATGTCTCAAGCATTAAGAAAGTTATCAGGGGCTATTTCTAAATCTAATACTACAGCTATATTTATTAACCAAATTCGTGAAAAGGTTGGCGTGATGTTCGGGAATCCTGAAACAACGCCCGGTGGTAGAGCCCTAAAATTCTATAGTTCTGTACGTTTAGAGGTAAGAAGAGCAGAGCAGTTAAAACAAGGTCAAGACATTGTAGGTAACAGAACCAAAATAAAAGTTGTGAAAAATAAAGTTGCACCTCCATTTAGAGTTGCAGAAGTAGATATTATGTATGGTCAAGGTATCTCTAAGGAAGGAGAGCTCATTGATTTAGGTGTAGAGAATGATATCGTTGATAAATCAGGTGCCTGGTATTCTTATAATGGAGATAGAATGGGGCAAGGTAAAGAAAACGTCAAAAATTATCTTAAGGAAAATCCACAAATCAAAGAAGAAATTGACCGTAAGTTACGTGAAAAGTTAGGTATTTTCGATGGTGATGTGGATGAAAATGAAAATGAAGACGATTCACCAAAAACTTTATTTGATGAATAGTTTTTTAGTTGATTAAGTAAAAGGATGGCTCAATTAGCCATCTTTTTTTGTAGTTTTTGATTTGTTCTTTAAGAAAAGCAATTTAAAGTGAGTGTAGTGCAATTTCATATCTTGACACATATCTGTCGATAAACGTACAATTAATATGTATGATTCTTATATAATTTCATATAATCATATTGATTTTGATATACAAAGCAAACCCTAGATAAAGGAGGTGTTTATGTGAATTTATTAAGCCTCCTACTCATTTTGCTGGGGATTATTCTAGGCGTTGTTGTAGGGTATATTGTTGCCCGAAATTTATTACACCAAAAACAAGTTCAAGCAAGACAAACTGCCGATGATATTGTTAGCTATGCTAATAAAGAAGCAGACAATATTAAAAAAGAAAAATTACTTGAGGCAAAAGAAGAGAACCAAATTTTAAAAGAACAAGCTGAGAATGAACTGCGTGAAAGACGTGGTGAACTTCAAAGACAAGAAACCCGACTTCTTCAAAAAGAAGAAAATTTGGATCGGAAATCTGATCTTTTAGATAAAAAAGATGAGATTTTGGAACAAAAAGAATCAAAACTTGAAGAAAGACAACAACAAGTAGATGCAAAAGAGAGTAGTGTTCAAACATTAATAATGAAGCATGAACAAGAATTAGAACGCATCTCCGGTCTCACTCAAGAAGAAGCTGTGAAAGAACAGCTTCAAAGAGTTGAAGAAGAACTGTCACAAGATATTGCAATACTTGTTAAAGAAAAAGAAAAAGAAGCGAAAGAAAAAGTTGATAAGACAGCTAAAGAATTACTTGCTACAACTGTACAAAGATTAGCAGCAGAACATACAACTGAGTCAACTGTTTCAGTCGTAAATCTGCCTAATGATGAAATGAAAGGTCGTATCATAGGTAGAGAAGGTAGAAATATACGTACGTTAGAAACACTTACTGGCATTGATTTAATCATTGATGACACACCAGAAGCAGTTATTTTATCAGGCTTTGATCCAATTAGACGTGAAATTGCTAGAACTGCACTAGTTAATTTAGTTTCTGATGGACGTATTCATCCTGGACGTATTGAAGATATGGTCGAAAAAGCTAGAAAGGAAGTAGACGATATCATAAGAGATGCTGGAGAACAAGCTACTTTTGAAATAAATGTACACAATATGCATCCTGATTTAGTGAAAATTTTGGGTCGATTAAATTATCGAACTAGTTATGGTCAGAATGTACTTAAACATTCAATTGAAGTTGCCCACCTCTCAGGTATGCTTGCAGCAGAACTAGGAGAGGATGTTACTCTAGCTAAACGTGCAGGATTATTACATGATGTTGGTAAAGCTATTGATCATGAAGTTGAAGGTAGTCACGTAGAAATAGGTGTTGAATTAGCCAAGAAATATAATGAAAATAACATAATTATTAATGCTATTCACTCACATCATGGTGATGTTGAACCAACCTCTATCATTTCTATTTTAGTTGCAGCAGCAGATGCATTATCAGCTGCGCGACCAGGTGCACGTAAAGAGACACTTGAAAATTATATTAGAAGACTTGAGAGACTCGAAACGTTATCTGAAAGTTATGATGGGGTAGAAAAAGCATTTGCTATACAAGCTGGTAGAGAGATTCGTGTAGTCGTCTCACCTGAAGAAATTGATGATTTAAAATCATATAGATTGGCAAGAGATATTAAGAACCAAATTGAAGAAGAGTTACAATATCCTGGACATATCAAAGTGACAGTTGTTCGAGAGACTAGAGCAATAGAATATGCTAAATAATTCCATAAGCCACTGACCGTATCTACGGCCAGTGGCTTATTAAATATAATATAAAAAACCGAGCGTATAAACGCTCGGATATAATGATTTATTTTAATTGTAAATCAACTTCATTAATTTCTTTTAAAATTTCAGCTGTATCATAGCAATTTGTAGCGATGTTTGCATATTTTTCTGCTAAACGATAAGCATTAATGTATAAAATTAAACTTTCTTTAGCGATATCTTCAGCTTCATCAGATTTGGCTGGATTTGAAGTTACAACTAATTCAGCAAATTTTTCAGGATCAATATTAATAGACATGAATGAATAAACAACTCCTATATTTTTATTAGTTTTATATTAACACAATACATAAATACAAAAAAGTAAAGTCTTTTAATTTTCAGAATAATTAATTTGTTGATGAGACTTTTATTATAGTACAGTATCCATTAAACTTAATTTATGAGAGGATGAACAGAAATGAGAATATTGTTTATAGGTGACATCGTTGGTAAAGTAGGCAGGAAAATGATGACTACTTATTTACCTAAAATTAAACAAGCTTATCACCCAACAGTTTCTATAGTAAACGCTGAAAATGCCGCACACGGTAAAGGATTAACAGAAAAAATTTACAAACAACTTCTAAGAGAAGGCGTGGATTTCATGACTATGGGTAATCATACATATGGTCAAAGAGAAATTTACGATTTTATTGATGATGCTCATCGAATGGTTAGACCTGCAAATTTTCCTGATGAAGCTCCAGGAACAGGTATGAGAATAATAAAAATTAACGATATTAAATTGGCTATTATTAATTTACAAGGGCGTTCATTTATGCAAGATATTGATGATCCATTTAAAAAGGCTGACCAGTTAATCGAGGAAGCTCAAAAATCTACACCATACATATTTGTAGATTTTCACGCTGAAACTACATCTGAAAAAAATGCTATGGGTTGGTATTTAGATGGCAGAGTGAGCGCTGTTGTTGGTACTCATACACATATTCAAACTTCTGACGATCGTATATTACCTCATGGCACAGGATATATCACAGATGTCGGAATGACAGGTTATTACGATGGTATTTTAGGTATCAATAGAGATGAAGTTATTCAACGTTTTATTACCAGTTTGCCACAAAGGCATGTTGTTCCAGATGATGGGCGAGGCGTATTATCAGGAGTTATCATAGATTTAGATAAAGAAGGTAAAACGATTCAAATAAAGAGACTGTTAATAAATGAGGACCATCCTTTCCAAATTTAAAAGGATATAGTCCATTAGTATGAATTTAAACTTGTACCACTGTTGAAATAGTAAAACAGTGGTTTATTTTGTTATCATAGAGAGTGAATTAATACCACAGGAGGCATGTGATATGAAATCACAAATATCATGGAAAGTGGGCGGTCAGCAAGGCGAAGGTATTGAATCTACCGGTGAAATCTTTGCTACTGCAATGAATAGAAAAGGTTATTTTTTGTATGGATATAGACACTTTTCTAGTCGTATAAAAGGTGGCCATACTAATAATAAGATAAGAGTTTCAACATCGCCTGTGCATGCGATTAGTGATGATTTAGATATACTCATTGCTTTTGACCAGGAAACGATTGAATTAAATCATCATGAAATGAGAGAAGATAGTATTATAATTGCAGATGCTAAAGCAAAACCCCAAAAGCCAGAGAACTGTGTGGCTCAATTAATTGAGTTACCATTCACTAGCACTGCAAAGGAACTTGGAACAGCATTAATGAAGAATATGGTGGCAATTGGTGCGACATCTGCACTGATGGATTTAAATACATCAACTTTTGAAACTTTAATCGATAACATGTTTTCAAAAAAAGGTAATAAAGTTGTTGATATGAATATACAAGCTCTTAATATGGGTTATGATTTAATGAAACAACAAGTTACCAACGTTAATGGAGACTTTACGTTAGAGAATGGTAGCGGTCATCCTCATTTATATATGATAGGTAATGACGCAATTGGATTAGGAGCAATAGCAGCTGGATCAAGATTTATGTCTGCTTATCCAATTACGCCAGCTTCTGAAATTATGGAATACATGATTGCCAATCTACCTAAAGTTGATGGTACTGTCGTTCAAACTGAAGATGAAATAGCAGCAGCAACGATGGCGATTGGTGCTAACTATGCAGGCGTACGAGGATTTACAGCAAGTGCAGGTCCAGGTCTTTCCTTAATGATGGAATCTATTGGATTGTCTGGTATGACTGAAACGCCGTTAGTCATTATTAATACTCAAAGAGGTGGTCCTTCTACTGGCTTACCAACAAAGCAAGAACAATCAGATTTATTACAAATGATTTATGGTACCCATGGTGATATTCCGAAAATTGTCGTTGCTCCTACAGATGCTGAAGATGCGTTTTATCTTACTATGGAAGCATTTAATTTAGCTGAAGAATACCAATGTCCAGTCATTCTGTTAAGTGATTTACAATTATCATTAGGAAAACAAACTGTTAAAACACTCGATTATAATAAAATCGATATTCGTCGTGGAGAAATAATACAGTCAGATATCGAGAGAGCTGAAGATGATAAAGCATACTTTAAAAGATATGCATTAACAGCTAGTGGTGTATCACCACGACCAATACCAGGTGTTAAAGGTGGTATACATCATGTAACAGGTGTTGAACATAATGAAGAAGGGAAGCCAAGTGAGGCGCCTATGAATCGTCAGAATCAGATGGAAAAACGAATGCGCAAAACTGAAAGCTTGGTTATCAATAATCCTGTGTTACTCAATGAACATGATGACAAAGCAGATATACTGTATATAGGATTTATATCTACTAAAGGTGCTATTGGAGAAGGGGCAAAAAGACTAGAACGACAAGGTGTAAAAGTGAATACGATGCATATTCGACAATTACATCCTTTCCCTAAAGATATTGTTCAACAAGCTATTAATAAAGCTTCGAAAGTAATAGTTGCAGAACATAATTATCAAGGACAATTATCAAGTATTTTAAAAATGAACACACAAGTTAATGATAAATTAGTTAATCAAACAAAATACGATGGGAAACCTTTCTTACCTTATGAAATTGAAGAAAAAGGTTTAGAAATTGCTAAAGAGTTAAAGGAGTTGGTGTAATTGGCTACATTTAAAGATTTTAGAAATAATGTGAAGCCAAACTGGTGCCCTGGTTGCGGTGACTTTTCAGTTCAAGCTGCTATACAAAAAGCGACAGCGAATATTGGTTTAGAACCAGAAGATGTAGCAATCATTACAGGGATTGGTTGTTCTGGTAGACTATCAGGTTATATTAATTCTTATGGCGTGCATTCTATTCATGGTCGTGCATTGCCTCTAGCGCAAGGCGTTAAAATGGCAAACAAAGATTTAACAGTTATCGCTTCTGGTGGCGATGGAGACGGCTATGCAATAGGAATGGGACATACTATTCATGCTCTTAGACGTAATATGAATATGACGTATATTGTCATGGACAATCAAATATATGGATTAACTAAAGGACAAACATCACCTTCCTCAGCTAAAGGATTTGTAACTAAATCAACACCTAAAGGAAATATAGAAAAGAATGTAGCCCCATTGGAATTGGCACTATCCTCTGGTGCAACTTTTGTAGCACAAGGATTCTCAAGTGATATAAAGGCATTAACTAAAATGATTGAAGATGCGATTCATCATGATGGTTTTTCTTTTGTTAATGTTTTCTCACCTTGTGTTACTTACAATAAAGTGAATACTTATGACTGGTTTAAAGAACATTTAACAAGTATCGATGATATTGAGGGCTATGACAACACAGATAAACAACTTGCTATGAAAACTGTGTTGGATCATGATTCATTGGTTAAAGGTATTGTTTATCAAGATACAACAACACCTTCTTATGAATCGCAAATTTCAGAACTAGAACATGAGGCGTTAGCTAAAAGAGACATTCATATTACAGAAGAAACTTTTAACGACTTAACTGCACAATTTTTATAAAGGATACTCATTCATAGTAACTAGAATTGCGTCAAAATAAGTAGGTAAAATAAAAACGAAGGTGTACTTTTAATATGATACATCATGACTATCCAATTTTACTGAAATTTCTTATCTAATAACTTTAATGATTACGATAGAAAATCAAGAAGTACGGTTCAATTTAAAAAGTATTATAGAGCATGCATATAGGGAAATAACATATTTAAAGAGTGGGTCAGAATAACATTTTAATTCTGCTCACTCTTATTTTATATCTATATTGCTTATCAAAGTATAATGATTCAATAATGTAATTCTCATTTAACATTTTTTACACGATTAATCACCCATCTCATCTAAAGTTAAATGATATAAGAATGACATAATTTATTCCAAAATATTTTAAAAATATAGGTAAAGTAATTAACAGATGAAATTTTTGCTCAGAGTTATTATTAAATATATAAATAATGCGAACAGTTAAATGAACAGTCCTAATCAATGCAATAATTTTATTTTTTTAATAAATATGTAAAAGATTTTGTAAAAACATTTTAAGAATATGAATTTTGGGAATAATAAAAATATAAGATGATTTTTCGGAGGTTAATATGGACAAATTCAAATCTATGACAGAATTAAAAGAATTAACTAAAGAAGGAAAAGATTGGGAAATAGAGTTTGAAAATCGTTCTAGCATGGTCACTATATTAGCAATACATGGCGGTGGAATTGAACCTGCCACAACTGAATTAGCATATATGATTGCACATCGTGGCGACTATAACTATTTTTCTTTTAAAGGTATGAGAAGTGAGGGAAATAATGAGTTACATGTGACTTCTACACACTATGATGACCAAATTGCATTAGATTTAGTGAGAGGTAGTCAAAGAACTGTAGCCATACATGGTTGTGAAGGGAATGAAAGCGTGGCTTATATAGGAGGTAGTGATGACCGACTCATTGAGTTAATCACTGAATCCCTTGAAGATATAGGAATTAGTGTGCAAGAAGCACCACACCATATTTCTGGAACTCAAGAAAATAATATTGTTAATATGACTCAAACCCAAGGAGGAGTGCAATTAGAATTGACAGCTCAGTTAAGAAAAGAGCTGTTTAAAAATAGAAAAAGTTCACGCAAAAACCGTGAAAATAAAGATAATTGGGATGATTTAATGTACGACTTTGCAGATGCAATGAAAAAAGCTATAGAACGTGCATAATTAAATTCTAACGCGTGTTAAAATAATATTATAAAACTTAATTGGAGAGATGAAACATGCAAGATACATTAATGAGTATTCAAATTATTCCAAAAACACCGAACAACAACGATGTTATTCCATATGTTGATGAGGCAATTAAAATTATTGATGATTCAGGTTTGCATTTCAGAGTAGGCCCGTTAGAAACAACAGTTCAAGGTGAAATGAGTGAATGTCTTATTTTAATTCAAAAATTAAATGATAGAATGGTTGAATTAGAATGTCCAAGTATTATTAGTCAAGTTAAGTTTTATCACGTACCTGAAGGAATAGAAATTGAAACGCTTACAGGAAAATACGACTAAGTGTAAATTAGAATAATATTTCTTATCTTGTCTATTTAAGAGCCTAACATGCTATAGTGTTGAAGGCTCTTAAAATTTTGTAAGAAAATATCGGTATGCTTCAGACGCTATGCATTGTCACACAGAAAATATGATATAAAAGACTTTTATCAACTGATATATTATAAATAAATGATGTCTAAATAAACATTTAGATATGATTTACATCGATTACTGTAATAAAAAGCTAATAATTTAATTATAAAAGATAGCTGTAACATTATATACATGTCTTTTTGCACTTTGACTATAAATTTAATATAATGAAGTAATGATTATGGGCATATAGAAAGGATTTTCAAAGTGAATGAAGAGCAAAGAAAGGCTGGAACGATAAATATTCTAGCAGAACGTGATCGTAAAGCTGAGAAAGATTATAGTAAATACTTTGAACAAGTGTATCAGCCACCTAGCTTAAAAGAAGCTAAAAAAAGAGGAAAACAAGAAGTTCAATATAACAGAGATTTTCATATAGATGAAAAATACAAAGGTATGGGTAAAGGTCGTACTTTTTTAATTAAAACATATGGATGTCAAATGAATGCACATGACACTGAAGTTATGGCAGGAATATTAAATGCATTAGGTTATAGTGCGACATCAGATATTAATGAAGCGGATGTGATTTTAATTAATACATGCGCCATTAGAGAAAATGCTGAAAATAAAGTCTTTAGTGAAATAGGAAATTTAAAACATTTAAAAAAAGAACGCCCAGATTGTTTAATTGGGGTGTGCGGTTGCATGTCTCAAGAAGAATCAGTCGTAAATAAAATATTAAAATCTTATCAAAATGTAGATATGGTCTTTGGGACACACAACATTCATCATTTACCTGAAATTTTAGAAGAGGCATACTTATCAAAAGCGATGGTAGTTGAAGTATGGTCTAAAGAGGGAGACATCATCGAAAATTTACCTAAAGTGCGTGATGGTCACATTAAAGCTTGGGTTAATATTATGTATGGTTGCGACAAGTTTTGTACTTATTGTATTGTTCCGTTTACTAGAGGAAAAGAACGTAGTCGTCGTCCAGAGGACATCATTGATGAAGTTAGAGAATTAGCAAGAGAAGGTTATCAAGAAATTACCTTATTAGGTCAAAATGTAAATTCATATGGTAAAGATATCGAAGGTCTGGATTATGAATTAGGTGACTTATTGGAAGATATTTCTAAAATTGATATACCTCGAGTTCGTTTTACAACAAGTCATCCTTGGGACTTTACAGATCGAATGATTGAAGTTATAGCTAAAGGTGGGAACATAGTACCGCATATCCATTTACCGGTACAATCAGGTAATAACCAAGTACTAAAGATAATGGGTCGTAAATATACAAGAGAGAGTTATCTTGATTTAGTTTCAAGAATAAAGGAAGCTATCCCTAACGTAGCTTTAACTACTGATATTATAGTAGGTTATCCAAATGAAACTGAAGAACAATTTGAAGAAACATTAACATTATATGATGACGTTCAATTTGAGCATGCGTACACATATTTATATTCACAAAGAGATGGAACACCAGCAGCTAAAATGAAGGATAATGTACCTTTAGAAGTGAAAAAAGAACGTTTGCAAAGACTTAATAAGAAGGTTGGAATGTATTCTCAACAAGCAATGAGTCAGTATGAAGGTAAGATTGTTACGGTATTATGTGAAGGTTCTAGTAAAAAAGATGAGAGTGTTCTAGCAGGCTATACTGATAAAAATAAACTTGTGAATTTTAAAGGACCAAGAGAGAGCATTGGTAAACTCGTTGATGTCAAAATTGACGACGCAAAACAATATTCTTTAAATGGAACATTTATACAAGAACATCAACGTTCAATGGTGACACAATAATATGTATAGTGAAAAAGAAATCATACGAAAAGTCGAAAGTTTAGCAGAGAAAATTGGAAAACTAGAAGTTGTTCAAGATTATCATAATGTAGAAAAACAAATTCATAATAATCAAGCAATAAAACAAAAGATGAATCGTTTGAAAGCACAACAAAAACAATCGGTTAATTTTCAAAATTATGGAAAACAAAATGCACTCGAGCAATCTGAAGCTAAAATTCAGTATCTAAAAGATGAAATTAATGAATTACCTATTGTTGAAGAATTTCGTTCAGCACAATACGAGGCGAATGATTTACTACAAATGATGGTCAAAACAATGGAAGATAGACTCAATGAATATAATAAAAAAGAACATAATGAATAATTATTTTAGAGGAGTTAAGCACAATGAATATTAGAAAGTTGACCATCACAGCGTTCTTAATAGCTATTAATGTCGTGTTAAGTAGTTTAATTGTTATTCCTTTAGGTCCAATTAAAGCAGCACCTGTTCAACATTTTGTGAATGTATTATGTGCTGTATTCGTTGGACCATGGTATGGTTTAGCACAAGCTTTTATTTCTTCTGTACTACGAATTTCATTTGGAACTGGAAGTGCATTTGCTTTTCCAGGAAGTATGATAGGTGTCTTACTTTCCAGTCTGTTTTATATGTATAGGAAGCATATTTTTATGGCTTCAGTTGGTGAAGTGTTAGGGACTGGTGTTATTGGTAGTTTAATGTGTATACCTTTAGCATGGTTTTTAGGACTTCAAGATTTCTTTATTAAACCATTAATGCTTATGTTCATAGTATCAAGCTTTATTGGGGCTTTAATTAGTTATATATTGCTTATTATTTTGAAAAGAAGAGGTTTACTAGATAGATTTAACAAAAATTAATATTTATTTGAAGTACGCTTGATGAATAGGGGATTATAAGTAAAATGTTGATATCTGTTCATATGAAAGCGTACTTTTTGTATCTATTACACAAAAGCGTTTCAAAAACATATATGTTAAAATGAATGAGTTAAAAACCATAAATTTATACATATAATATGAATAAAGATATAAAAATAAGGGTTGTGAAAATAGAAATGGCTAACATTACACCAATGATGCAACAATATTTAAAGATAAAATCTGAATATGATGATTGTTTGCTATTTTTTAGACTCGGAGATTTCTATGAAATGTTCTTTGATGATGCTAAAGAAGCATCAAGAGTACTTGAAATAACATTGACGAAAAGAGATGCTAAAAAAGAAAATCCTATTCCAATGTGTGGCGTACCATATCATTCTGCTGATAATTACATTGAAACATTGATTAATAATGGGTATAAGGTCGCTATATGTGAACAAATGGAAGATCCAAAACAAACAAAAGGAATGGTTAGAAGAGAAGTTGTAAGAATCGTCACACCAGGAACTGTTATGGATCAAAATGGTATGGATGAAAAGAAAAATAATTATATTTTAAGTTTTATCGAAAATGAAGAATTTGGATTATGCTATTGTGATGTTTCTACAGGAGAACTCAAAGTAACTCATTTCAAAGATACGGCAACCTTGCTTAATGAGATTACAACAATTAATCCCAATGAAATTGTCATAAAGCAAGCTCTATCTGAAGAATTAAAAAGACAAATCAACATGATAACTGAGACGATTACTGTTCGTGAAAATATATCTGATGAAGATTATGATATGAATCAGTTGACACATCAGTTAATGCATGACACAACTCAATTATTGCTAGATTATATTCATCACACACAAAAGAGAGATTTATCTCATATTGAGGAAGTGATTGAATATGCTGCAGTTGATTATATGAAGATGGATTATTATGCCAAGCGAAATTTAGAGCTGACAGAAAGCATACGATTAAAATCAAAAAAAGGGACCTTGTTATGGTTAATGGATGAGACAAAAACACCAATGGGTGCTAGACGTTTAAAGCAGTGGATTGATCGCCCATTAATTAATAAACAACAAATCAACGACAGATTAAATATTGTTGAAGAGTTTATGGACCGTTTTATTGAAAGAGATACATTACGTAATCATTTAAATCAAGTGTATGATATAGAACGACTTGTAGGAAGAGTGAGTTACGGAAACGTAAATGCAAGAGATTTAATACAACTTAAGCATTCTATATCCGAAATACCTCATATTAAAGCATTACTCAATGAGTTGGATGCACAAACTACCACGCAATTTAAAGAATTGGAACCTTTAGATGACTTGTTACAAATTTTAGAAGAAAGTTTAGTTGAAGAACCGCCTATTTCCATCAAAGATGGTGGTTTATTTAAAAAAGGATTCAACACGCAACTAGATGAATATTTAGAAGCTTCAAAAAATGGTAAAACTTGGCTTGCAGAATTACAAGCTAAGGAACGTGAACGTACAGGTATTAAGTCATTGAAGATTAGTTTTAATAAAGTGTTTGGTTATTTTATAGAAATTACACGTGCAAACTTAAATAATTTTCAACCTGAAGCGTTTGGCTATGATCGAAAACAAACATTATCTAATGCTGAACGATTTATTACGGATGAATTAAAAGAAAAAGAAGATATAATACTTGGTGCTGAAGATAAAGCAGTAGAGTTAGAATATGAATTATTTGTTAAATTAAGAGAACACATTAAAACGTACACGGAACGTTTACAAAAGCAAGCGAAAATCATTTCAGAACTTGATTGTTTACAAAGTTTTGCTGAAATTGCTCAAAAATATAATTATGTCAAACCTACATTTAGCGATGATAAAGTTTTACATTTAGAAAACTCAAGACATCCTGTTGTTGAGAGAGTGATGGATCATAATGATTATGTACCTAATGATTGCCATCTCGATGATGAAACGTTTATTTATCTCATTACGGGACCTAATATGTCAGGTAAGTCAACATATATGAGACAAGTTGCTATAATAAGTATCATGGCTCAAATGGGAGCATATGTACCATGTGATTCAGCAACATTACCTATATTTGATCAAATTTTTACTAGGATTGGTGCAGCAGATGACCTTGTATCAGGTAAAAGTACATTTATGGTAGAAATGTTAGAAGCTCAAAAAGCTTTAACTTATGCTACTGAAAATAGTTTAATTATCTTTGACGAAATAGGAAGAGGTACATCCACTTATGACGGTCTTGCGTTAGCGCAAGCGATGATTGAATATGTCGCTCAAACTTCTCATGCTAAGACACTTTTCTCAACACATTATCATGAATTGACTTCACTTGATCAAATGCTTAAGTGTTTAAAAAATGTACATGTTGCTGCAAACGAGTATCAAGGTGAACTGATATTTTTGCATAAAGTCAAAGATGGCGCTGTGGATGATAGCTATGGTATTCAAGTGGCAAAATTAGCGGATTTACCTAATGAAGTCATTGATAGAGCGCAAGTTATTTTAAATGCATTTGAGCAAAAACCTTCGTATCAACTTTCTCATCAGGATACTGACAATCAACGTACGGTTCCGTCGTATAACGATTTTGGTCAAATAGAAGAAGAACAATCAGTTATAGAAACGCATACATCAAATCACAATTATGAGCAAGCGACTTTTGATTTATTTGATGGTTACAATCAACAAAGTGAAGTTGAATGTCAAATTCGAGAATTAAATCTATCCAATATGACACCATTGGAAGCCTTAATCAAGCTGAATGAATTACAAAGTCAATTAAAGTAGAAGAGGTGTAAACGATGGGGAAAATAAAAGAACTTGAGACGTCTCTAGCTAATAAAATAGCTGCGGGTGAAGTAGTTGAAAGACCAAGTTCCGTAGTTAAAGAGCTCTTAGAGAATGCAATTGATGCACAAGCGACAGAAATTAATATTGAGGTTGAACAGTCTGGAGTTTCATCAATAAGGGTTGTAGATAATGGCACAGGTATTGCTCAGGAAGATTTAGGGTTAGTATTTCATAGACACGCAACGAGTAAAATAGTCGCAGATGATGATTTGTTCCATATTCGTACTTTAGGGTTTAGGGGAGAAGCTTTAGCTAGTATTTCATCAGTAGCAAAGGTGACATTAAAGACCTGTACTGATAATGAAAATGGACATGAAATATATGCTGAAGATGGTAAAATTATTCATCAAAAACCTGCAAAAGCTAAAAAGGGTACAGATATACAAGTGGAGTCATTATTCTACAATACACCTGCACGTTTAAAATATATAAAAAGTTTGTATACCGAACTAGGTAAAATTACGGACATTGTAAATAGAATGGCGATGAGTCATCCCGAAATTAGAATTTCTTTAGTTTCAGATGGTAAAAAACTTTTAAGTACGAATGGCTCAGGAAGAACAAATGAAGTAATGGCTGAAATTTATGGAATGAAAGTAGCAAAGGATTTAGTGCATATTTCGGGTGATACTAGTGATTATCATCTTGAAGGATTTGTAGCTAAGCCTGAACATTCTAGAAGTAATAAACATTACATTTCTATTTTCATCAATGGTAGATACATCAAAAACTTTGTACTCAATAAAGCAATTTTAGAAGGTTATCACACATTGCTTACAATAGGAAGATTTCCTATATGCTATATTAATATCCAAATGGATCCTATTTTGGTTGATGTAAATGTTCACCCAACAAAATTAGAAGTGAGACTTTCTAAAGAAGATCAACTTTACGATCTTATCGTAACTAAAATCAGAGAGGCTTTTAAAGACAAAATTCTCATCCCACAAAACGACTTAAATCGTACGCCCAAAAAGAATAAGGTTTTAGAAACATTTGAACAACAAAAGATTAATTTCGAGAAGAAACAATCACAAATTGGAGAAACATCTGCACCATATGTACATGATCAAAAAGATAAGAATCATGATGTTGAGTCGCATAGGAATAATTTAGATTCAACTTCATCGACAAATAATGAAAGTACGGAAGTTTCTAATGAATTAAACAATCACATTGATGATAGTTACTTACAAAGTCAAAAAGAAGTATTGTTTGATATGGAACAAGACACATCTAACGAATATGAGATATTAAATCAGCAATCAAAAGATATTAAAGGAACAGTGAGTCAGACACCTCATCGTAGGGTGCCTTATATGGAAATTGTAGGTCAAGTACACGGTACGTATATCATTGCACAAAATGAAAATGGAATGTTTATGATTGACCAACATGCTGCTCAGGAAAGAATTAAATATGAATATTTTAGAGAAAAAATTGGCGAAGTGACAAATGAAGTGCAAAACTTATTAATACCACTCACTTTCCATTTCTCTAAAGATGAACAGATGATTATTGATCAGTACAAAGATGAATTAGATAAAGTAGGAGTACATCTTGAACATTTTGGTGGGCATGATTATATTGTAAATAGCTACCCAGTATGGTTTCCAAAAGTAGAAGCGGAAGAAATTATTAAAGATATGATTGAACTTGTATTAAAACACAAAAGTGTTGATGTGAAGAAAATAAGAGAAGATGCAGCAATCATGATGTCTTGTAAGAAATCAATTAAGGCTAATCACTATTTAAAAAATAATGAAATGGCAGATTTAATTGATCAACTAAGAGAAGCAGAAGATCCTTTTACTTGTCCTCATGGCAGACCGATTATTATCAATTTTTCAAATTACGAATTAGAAAAGTTATTTAAAAGAGTAATGTAGAGGAGTTTTAATTATGAAAGAGAATATTTTGCCAGCCATTAGAAATATGAGAGATTTAGAAAAGTTAATTAAAACAGACTACAAGGCATGTGTTGTGTTAGATATGCATATAGGTCATTTGAAAAGCATTATGGAGTTACTTAAAAGTCATTCGATTGAATGTTATGTACATATCGATTTAATCAAAGGACTCAGTCATGATGAATTTGCTTGTGAGTACATTATTCAACAATATAAACCTAAAGGTATTGTTTCTACAAAAGCTAAGGTCATCAAAAAAGCTAAAATGTTAAATACATTGACGATATTTAGAGTGTTTATTATAGATAGTCAAGCATTAACAAGAAGTATTGAACTCATTAAAAAAGTAGAGCCTGACTATGTTGAAGTTTTACCTGGTGTTGCAAGTAAAGCAGTAAGTAAAATTCAACAAGAAACATCAGCATCAGTAATAGCTGGTGGTCTTATTGATGAACAATCGGAAATTAGTGAAGCAATTTCCAATGGTGCTAAGTACGTTACTACAAGTTACGAAAAACTTTGGTAATTCATATACTGTTAATGAGAATGCATTTAAGTTTGTTAATCAGCGTATTATCACTTTTTCATGGAATGAGTGGATTTGAATACCGGATGATTAATAACTTAAAGTGCATTCTTTTTTATATGAAAAAAAGTAAAATGCACTTTTAAAAAAATTGTTAAACTTTTTATTTAGTGCATCAAAAATAAATGCACACTATATCAATAAAAACTTTAATCAAATATGACAATTTTTTTACAAAATTGTTGACAACGCTTACAACGTAATAGTAAACTTATAACAAGTTTAAAAGTTAATATTAGAAGAGAGACGCGGAGATTTCTACTAGTAATATATTTGACGTAGGGGTCTCCCTGTTTTTTGGGAGGAATGTATATGAATGCTTATTTAGCAGAATTTTTAGGTACTGCAATCCTTATTCTTTTTGGTGGTGGCGTTTGTGCAAACGTTAACTTAAAGAGAAGTGCTGGTAACGGTGCAGATTGGATTGTTATTGCATTTGGTTGGGGTTTGGCAGTAACAATGGGCGTTTATGCTGTTGGAACGTTTTCTGGTGCACATTTAAATCCAGCTGTAACAGTTGCTTTAGCCATGGATGGTGGATTTAGCTGGGCACAAGTACCGGGCTATATTGTTTGTCAAATGCTTGGCGGTATTGTTGGTGGAGCTTTAGTATGGTTAATGTATTTACCACACTGGAAAGTTACAGAAGATCCAGCAGTCAAATTAGGTGTATTTTCAACAGCACCAGCTATTAAAAATTATTTTGCTAACTTTTTAAGTGAGATTATCGGGACTATGGCTTTAACATTAGGAATTTTATTTATCGGGGTTAATAAAATTGCTGATGGTTTAAATCCAATTATTGTTGGTAGTCTTATCATAGCAATTGGTTTAAGCTTAGGAGGTACTACTGGTTACGCTATTAATCCAGCCCGTGACCTAGCACCACGTATTGCGCATGCTATTTTGCCAATTCATGGTAAAGGTAAATCTAACTGGTCTTACGCAATTGTACCCGTTCTGGGACCAATGGCAGGTGGTATGTTAGGTGCGATTGTTTATGAAGTATTTTATAAACAAACATTCAATTTTAGTTGTTTCATTGGTTTAATTGTACTTATATTCACACTTATACTTGGTGTGATACTAAATAAGATATCTCAAAATAAAAACAACGATATTGAATCAATTTATTAACATATGGCATTCGTATATATAACCGTATGATTAATGTGATATGTTCATGTGTGTTGAACAATCACATTTAAAAGTCTATTTAATTATCATTTTAGAATGTTTAATTGTTTAGATAATGAATTCATTATTCACTTTTGAAGGAGTCATATACCTATGGAAAAATATATTTTATCAATTGATCAAGGAACTACGAGTTCACGTGCGATACTTTTTAATAAAGAAGGAGAAATTAAAGGTGTTTCTCAAAGAGAATTTAAACAACACTTTCCACATCCAGGCTGGGTAGAACATGATGCTAATGAAATATGGACATCTGTTCTATCAGTTATGGCTGAGTTACTTAATGAAAACAATATTAATGCAAATCAAATTGAAGGTATTGGTATTACAAACCAACGTGAAACGACAGTTGTATGGGATAAAAATACAGGTCGTCCAATCTATCACGCTATTGTTTGGCAATCACGTCAGACACAAGATATTTGTACAAATTTAAAGGAACAAGGTTATGAAGAAACATTTAGAGAAAAAACAGGTCTACTTTTAGACCCGTACTTTGCGGGAACTAAAGTAAAATGGATTCTTGATCATGTTGAAGGTGCTAGAGAAAAAGCTGAAAATGGTGATTTACTCTTCGGAACAATCGATTCATGGTTAGTATGGAAATTGTCAGGGCGTACTGCTCATATTACAGATTACACAAATGCAAGTCGTACATTAATGTTTAATATTTATGACCTAAAATGGGATGATGAGTTGTTAGAACTCTTAGATATTCCTAAACAAATGTTACCTGAAGTTAAAGAATCAAGTGAAATTTACGGGAAAACTATCGACTATCACTTCTTTGGTCAAGAAGTACCTATTGCTGGTATTGCCGGTGACCAACAAGCAGCATTATTTGGTCAAGCATGTTTCGACCGTGGTGATGTAAAAAATACATACGGCACAGGTGGATTTATGCTAATGAATACTGGTGAAGAAGCAGTTAAGTCTGAAAGTGGCTTGTTAACAACTATTGCATACGGTTTAGATGGAAAAGTTAATTATGCACTTGAAGGTTCAATTTTCGTATCTGGTTCTGCTATCCAATGGCTACGAGATGGTTTGAGAATGATTAATTCTGCGCCACAAACCGAAAACTATGCTTCAAGAGTAGAGTCAACTGAGGGTGTTTATATGGTTCCAGCATTTGTTGGTTTAGGTACACCTTATTGGGATTCAGAAGCAAGAGGAGCTATTTTCGGATTATCTCGTGGTACGGAAAAAGAACATTTCATTCGTGCGACATTAGAATCTTTATGTTATCAAACAAGAGATGTTATGGAAGCTATGTCTAAGGACTCAGGTATTGAAGTTCAAAATTTACGCGTTGATGGTGGTGCTGTAAAAAATAACTTCATTATGCAGTTCCAAGCAGATATCGTAAATTCATCTGTTGAAAGACCTGAAATCCAAGAAACAACAGCACTTGGTGCTGCATATTTAGCTGGATTAGCTGTTGGATTCTGGGATGATAAAGAGGATATCCGTGAACGTTGGAAACTTCAAACTGAGTTCAAACCAGAAATGGATGAAGATCAACGTCATAAACGTTATAGTGGTTGGAAAAAAGCTGTTAAGGCGACTCAAGTATTTAAATTAGAAGATTAAGCTATGTTTTAGACTTTTTAAATCTTTAAATGGACTTGATTTTCTTAACTGTGTTATAATTTAGATAAGTTAATAAGAAAATCGAGAAACGAGAGATTTGTTCGTACAAAACAATTTAATGTTATTGTGGGGATAAATTTCTCGTTTTTTATTTATAACTAGGAGGCGTTTAGATAATGTCATTATCTACATTGAAAAGGGATCATATTAAAAAGAATTTAAGAGACACTGAATACGATGTTGTTATCGTAGGTGGCGGTATTACAGGTGCAGGTATTGCTTTAGATGCAAGCAATCGTGGCATGAAAGTAGCTTTAGTAGAGATGCAAGACTTTGCACAAGGTACAAGTTCACGCTCAACTAAACTTGTACATGGTGGTTTAAGATATTTAAAACAACTGCAAGTAGGGGTAGTTGCAGAAACAGGTAAAGAACGTGCTATTGTTTATGAAAATGGTCCGCATGTGACAACACCAGAATGGATGCTTTTACCTATGCATAAAGGTGGTACATTTGGTAAGTTCTCAACTTCTATTGGACTAGCTATGTACGATCGTCTAGCTGGTGTCAAAAAATCTGAACGTAAAAAAATGTTATCTAAGCAAGAAACTTTAAATAAAGAACCTTTAGTTAAACGTGATGGATTAAAAGGCGGTGGCTACTATGTAGAATACCGTACTGATGATGCGCGTTTAACTATTGAAGTTATGAAAAAAGCTGCTGAAAATGGAGCAGAAATCCTTAATTATACAAAATCAGAACACTTCACTTATGATTCCAATAAGAAAGTAAATGGTATTGAAGTATTGGATATGATTGATGGCGAAACGTATGCGATTAAAGCTAAAAAAGTTATTAATGCTTCGGGGCCATGGGTTGATGAAGTGAGAAGTGGCGATTATGCTCGTAACAATAAGCAATTAAGATTAACTAAAGGTGTGCACGTTGTTATAGATCAATCTAAATTCCCATTAGGTCAAGCAGTTTACTTTGATACTGAAAAAGACGGACGTATGATTTTCGCAATTCCACGTGAAGGAAAAGCCTATGTAGGAACAACTGACACATTTTATGATAATGAAAAAGCAACTCCTTTAACAACACAAGAAGATAGAGACTATTTAATTAATGCAATTAACTACATGTTCCCAACAGTTAATGTTAAAGATGAAGATATTGAATCAACATGGGCAGGTATTCGTCCGTTAATTCTTGAAAAAGGTAAAGATCCTTCTGAAATCTCACGTAAAGATGAAGTTTGGGAAGGTGAATCTGGATTATTAACTATAGCAGGCGGTAAATTAACTGGTTATCGTCATATGGCACTAGAAATTGTTGATCTATTAGCTAAACGTTTAAAACAAGAATACGGGTTAAAATTTGAATCATGTGCCACAAAATATCTAAAAATTTCCGGTGGTGACGTTGGCGGAAGCAAAAACTTTGAACACTTTGTTGAACAAAAAGTTGATGCAGCTAAAGGATTTGGAATTGATGAAGATGTGGCACGTCGCTTAGCAAGTAAATATGGTTCAAATGTGGACCAACTATTTAATATTGCTCAAACGGCACCATACCATGATAGTAAGTTGCCATTAGAAATTTATGTTGAATTAGTTTATAGCATTCAACAAGAAATGGTTTACAAACCAACTGACTTCTTAGTACGTCGTTCTGGCAAATTATACTTTAATATTCAAGATGTGTTAGATTATAAAAATGCTGTGATAGATGTTATGGCAGATATGCTTAATTATAGTGAAACTCAAAAAGAGGCTTATACTAAAGAAGTAGAAGTTGCGATTGATGAGGCACGTACAGGTAATGATCAACCCGCAACTAAAGCTTAATCATTCCTATTGATTGTATATCTAATAGATTATAATAAACTACTTGTAGATGGAGGAGACCTTTTTATCTGCAAGTAGTTTTTTATTTTAATACTATAAACTTCTAAAACCTCAATGTGCGTACGATTTGATATGATATCTCACACACGGTATATTAAATATGATATAGGTTGATGTACTATAAATGACATAACAAATAAAAAGGAATGGGGGCATATGTTGTGAGTCAAAGTCATTTTAAAATAACAGTTGAAGATGGAACAATGATAGAGGTGAAAATTGATAAAGCAAAAAAGAGTACTATTGGTATTGTTCATCTTTTCCATGGCATGGCTGAACATATGGACCGTTATCAAGAGTTAGTTGAAGCTTTAAATACACAAGGTTATGATGTTGTCAGACATAATCACCGTGGACATGGTAAAGAAATAGATGAGAATGAACGTGGTCATTTTAATAGCATGAATCAAATTGTAGATGACGCTTATGAAATCATTGAGACATTATATCTTGAAGAGCTCAATGTACCCTATATTATCATAGGTCATTCAATGGGCTCCATTATTGCTAGATTATTTGTTGAAAAGTATCCTGACATTATTGCTCAAGGTTTAATTCTTACAGGAACAGGTATGTTCCCCAAGTGGAAAGGTGTTCCAATACGTTTAGCGATGAAGATAGTTACATTTATTTTTGGAAAACGACGTCGACTCAAATGGGTGAATCAATTATTGAATAAAACTTTCAATAAAAAAATCACTCAACCTCGAACAGAAAGTGATTGGATTTCTACACGTCAAGATGAAGTTGATAAATTTGTGGAAGATGAATTTTGTGGATTCAAAGTATCAAATCAGCTCATTTATCAAACTTTAAAGACCATGATGAAAACAGCAGAACGACAACAATTAAAAAGAACGGACAAAAATCTACCTATACTATTTATTTCTGGGAAAGATGATCCGTTTGGTGAATATGGTAAAGGTATAAAGCATTTAGCTAGATTATATAAAAGGGCAGGTATTAAACATATAACAGTACAACTATATAAACATAAGCGTCATGAAATATTATTTGAAGAAGATTATTTGAAAACTTGGCAACACATGTTTGAATGGATGGAAAAGCAAATTTTGAAAAAACAAAAGTGAGTGAATCTTAAATGACTGAAATGACAAAGCCTTTTTTAATCGTTATTGTAGGTCCAACGGCTTCAGGTAAAACTGAGTTAAGTATTGAAGTTGCTAAAAAATTTAACGGAGAAATTATTAGCGGAGATTCAATGCAGGTCTATCAAGGAATGGATATTGGTACAGCAAAAGTTACAACTGAAGAAATGGAAGGTATACCACATTATATGATAGATATCTTGCCTCCGGATGCTTCTTTTTCTGCATATGAATTTAAAACAAGGGCAGAAAAATATATTAAAGATATTACTGGAAGAGGCAAGGTGCCTATTATAGCAGGAGGAACAGGACTATATATACAATCTCTCTTATATAACTATGCTTTTGAAGATGAATCCATATCTGATGATAAAATGAAGCAAGTTAAATTAAAGTTAACAGAACTTGAGCAGCTTAATAATAATAAGCTTCACGAATATTTAGCTTCATTCGACAAAGAATCAGCCAAGGATATACATCCTAATAACAGAAAAAGAGTGTTGCGAGCAATAGAATATTATTTGAAAACAAAAAAACTTTTAAGTTCTCGCAAGAAAGTGCAACAATTTACTGAAAATTATGATACATTATTAATAGGGATTGAAATGTCGCGTGAAACATTATATTTAAGAATAAATAAACGTGTTGATATTATGTTGGGCCACGGATTATTTAATGAAGTGAAACATCTCGTTGAACAAGGTTTTGAAGCGAGTCAAAGTATGCAAGCCATTGGGTATAAAGAGCTTGTACCCGTTATAAAGGGAAATATAAGCATGGAAAGTGCTGTAGAGAAATTAAAACAGCATTCTCGACAATATGCTAAAAGACAGTTGACTTGGTTTAAAAATAAAATGAATGTTCATTGGTTAAATAAAGAAAGGATGTCACTTCAAATGATGTTAGATGAGATTACAACCCAAATAAATAAAAGGAGTTCTAACCATGATTGCAAACGAAAACATCCAAGACCAAGCACTAGAGAACTTTAAATCGGAAAAAACTGAAGTCACAATTTTCTTTTTAAACGGCTTTCAAATGAAAGGTGTCGTTGAAAATTATGACAAATATGTTGTAAGTTTAAATTCTCAAGGTAAGCAACATCTGATTTACAAACATGCGATCAGCACTTTCACTGTAGACAATGAATCGTCTGAAGCAACTGAAGTGAATAGTGAAGAATAAAAAGTTGTAATCAAAGTGCATTCATAATGCATCAACTCAATAGAAGTCATATTTTGACTTATTTAAGAATGTTATTAAATATTGAAGCACATGTTTTAAACGTAGCACTTTAACACAAACCAAGGAATGTTTGTAATAAAAAATGCTTCATCTAATGTAAATATTGAATTTATTAATTCAGTTCAAAAACATTAGATGAAGCATTTTCTTTTTAAAATTTAAGATAGTAATTTTTCAATTTCAGACTTTATTTGTTCCGGTTTCTTTTGAGGGGAAAAACGTTTAATCACATTACCTTCACGGTCAATTAAGAATTTAGTGAAGTTCCATTTGATTTTTTCGTTTATCATACCTTTAGCAGCGTCTGTTAAAAATCGGAATAATGGATGTTGATTATCACCTTTAACATCAACTTTTTCATGAATAGGGAAAGTCACACCATAGTTAATTTTGCAATTTTGAGCAGCTTCTTCCCCCGAGCCTGGTTCTTGACCACCAAATTGGTTACATGGAAATCCTAAAATAATAAATCCTTGATCCTTATACTCATCATATAACTTCTGTAAACCCTCGAATTGAGGTGTAAAACCACATTCGCTAGCAGTGTTGACAATAAGCATAACGTCGCCCTTATACTGCTCTAATTTATAACTTTCACCATTGTTTTTTTCTACAACGAAATCATAAATACTTTCCATATTATCACCCTTTCGCTATACATCTAATTTAACACAATTTGTGTAGTTAGTCTTTGTTCACACTCTATGATAAAATGTCTTGAGTAACTTTTAAAAGGAGATGTATAACGTGACACAGCATGCGACCTATGAAACAAAAAATAATCGAGAAACTGCTGTATTAATCGGTGTACATGCTCAAACGGATCGTCAATTTAATTTTGAATCTACTATGGAAGAGCTTGATGCTTTATCACAAACTTGCCAACTTAATGTTAAAGGACAAATCACTCAAAATAGAGAGCAATTTGACCACAAATATTATGTTGGAAAAGGAAAAATCGATGAAATAAAATCTTTCATAGAATTCCATGATATAGATGTTGTCGTAACCAATGATGAATTAACGACGGCACAGTCTAAAACGTTAAATGATAATTTGGGCATTAAAATCATCGATAGAACCCAATTAATTTTAGAGATATTCGCGTTGCGAGCGAGAAGTAGAGAGGGAAAGCTACAAGTTGAACTTGCACAACTCGACTATTTGTTACCAAGACTACAAGGTCATGGTAAAAGTCTATCTCGTCTTGGTGGTGGCATAGGAACAAGAGGTCCAGGTGAAACAAAGTTAGAAATGGATCGTCGCCATATTAGAACACGTATGAATGAGATTAAACATCAATTAAAAACGGTCGTGGATCATCGGGAAAGATATAGAAATAAACGTGAACAAAATCAAGTTTTTCAAATCGCTTTAGTTGGTTATACAAATGCGGGTAAATCGTCATGGTTTAATGTTTTAGCTAATGAGGAGACCTATGAAAAAAATATTTTGTTTGCAACATTAGATCCCAAAACACGACAAATACAAGTGAATGAAGGATTTAATTTAATTATTTCTGATACGGTAGGATTTATTCAAAAATTACCAACGACTTTGGTGGCTGCGTTTAAATCTACACTAGAAGAAGCTAAAGGTGCAGACATACTTATGCATGTCGTCGATGCAAGTCATTCGGAATACCGTACTCAAATTGACACTGTAAATCAAATCATTAATGATTTAGAAATGGATCATATTCCACAAGTAGTTATTTTTAATAAAAAAGACTTATGTAACGAACAGATGGATGTACCTGTATCTAAATCTGCGCATGTTTTTGTATCTAGTCGTGATGAAAATGATAAAGAAAAGGTAAAAAATTTAGTAATTCAAGAAATAAAAAATAGTCTCAGTCCATACGAAGAAATTGTAGACAGTGCTGATGCAGATAGATTATATTTTCTTAAACAACATACGCTTGTTACTGAATTAATATTTGACGAAACGCAAGCATCTTATCGTATCAAAGGATTTAAAAAATTATAAAAAGGAAGACAGATTATGCAAGATTTTAGCAATTTAGTTGAAGAAGTTGAAAACACACTTATTCCTTACTTTAAGAAAATTGAAAAGCGTGCATTATTTAATCAAGAAAAGGTCTTAAATGCTTTTCACCATGTTAAAGCTAGCGAAAGTGATTTACACGGGTCTACGGGTTATGGATATGATGATTTTGGGAGAGACCATTTAGAAGAAATTTATGCGCACACATTTAAAGCAGATGACGCACTTGTTAGACCTCAAATTATATCAGGTACCCACGCTATTACTTTAGCCTTACAAAGTACGTTAAAAAACAATGATGAACTACTTTATATTACAGGTAGTCCATATGATACACTTCTTGAAGTCATTGGCATAAATGGCAATGGTGTTGAAAGTCTTAAAGAATATGGTGTTCGCTATAATGAAGTCGAATTACGTGACGGTCGAATTGATATTCCTAAAGTCATCACTGAAATTAATGACAATACAAAAGTTGTAGCAATTCAGCGATCAAAAGGATATGATCAACGTCCATCAATTACAATAAATGAAATTGAACAAGCAATAAAATCAATTAAAGAGGTTTATCCCAATATCATTATTTTTGTTGATAATTGTTATGGGGAATTTGTAGAAGAAAAAGAACCAATTGAAGTAGGTGCTGATTTAATCGCCGGATCATTAATTAAAAATCCAGGTGGAGGTTTAGCTAAAATTGGAGGATATATTGCTGGTAGACAAGATTTAATTGAACGCTGTGGTTATCGTTTAACAGCACCAGGCATTGGTAAGGAAGCAGGTGCCTCACTTAATTCTCTACAAGAAATGTATCAAGGCTTCTTTCTAGCACCACATGTGGTTAGCCAAAGTTTAAAAGGTGCACTGTTTACTAGTTTGTTATTAGAAAAACTAAACATGAAGACCTCCCCTAAATATAATGTTTATCGTACAGACTTAATTCAAACGGTTCAATTTGAGACGAAAGAGCAAATGATTTCATTTTGTCAAAGTATACAACACGCTTCACCAATTAACGCACATTTTAGTCCAGAACCTAGCTATATGCCTGGATACGAAGATGATGTCATCATGGCTGCAGGTACATTTATTCAGGGCTCATCTATTGAATTATCTGCAGACGGACCTATACGCCCGCCTTATGAAGCATATGTTCAAGGTGGTTTAACTTATGAACATGTCAAATTAGCTGTTACGCGTGCGGTGCAAGATATGCAAGATAACAATTTACTATAATTTTTAAGAGATTGAGATCAAAGTATAAAAGATTAGGCTCAATATAAGGATATAGCATAAAAGCATTCTCGTATGATTCATTAAATCATCAAAGAAAGATCATATAAATGATAACGATGTTATAAGGAGTTTGTTTTCGATAAGATTTTCGACTCCCCAAAAGTAATAGATATAAAGAGAATGGACGATATTCTAGCCTTATTCTTAGAGTTGTTACGTCTAAGATAAAAGTTATTAAGCTTAGTTATACTTTGAAAAGCAATCTCTTTTTATTTCGAACAATATAAATTGTCGGAAAATTATAAAATTTTTGTGTTATAAGCCATTCTCATTTCTAATTTTAATTAATTACTAATAAATAAACATTGATATAATAAGGTTTAGAAGGTTTATGTCAGAAAACCTTACATACTTTTGTAATTAAAGTAAAACTATGCTAAATTAATAACAAGTTCAAAAGTAGAGGAGAGGTTCAAGGAATGTCTAATGATTCAATCAGACGAAACATGGCCGTTTTCTCTATGAGTGTGGTTAGTAAATTGACAGATTTATCACCAAGACAAATTCGTTACTATGAAACACATGAACTTGTGATGCCTGAAAGAACAGATGGAAATAAGAGATTATTTTCTATGAACGATTTAGAGAGGTTGTTAGAAATAAAGTCTCTTATCGAAAAGGGATTTAATATTAGAGGTATTAAACAAATTATATTCGATGAGCAAGGGCATTTAACTACTGATGAACAAGAGACAAGAAAGAGAATGATTGTTGACGCAACGCAGAAACCACGTAGTGAAACATTACCAATAAATCGTGGCGATTTATCACGATTTATTAAATAAAATTGGAGGATTTATACCATGCCAAAACGTAGTTTTACAAAAGATGATATTCGTAAATTTGCTGAAGAAGAAAACGTAAGATATTTAAGATTACAATTCACTGATATTTTAGGGACTATTAAAAATGTTGAAGTTCCAGTAAGTCAATTAGAAAAAGTATTAGACAATGAAATGATGTTTGATGGTTCATCTATTGAAGGTTTCGTTCGTATCGAAGAATCAGATATGTATTTACATCCTGATTTAGATACTTGGGTTATTTTCCCTTGGACTGCTGGACAAGGAAAAGTAGCACGACTAATCTGTGATGTATTTAAAACAGATGGTACACCATTTGAAGGTGATCCACGAGCTAACTTGAAGCGTGTATTAAGAAGAATGGAAGACATGGGCTTTACTGATTTTAATCTAGGACCTGAACCAGAATTTTTCTTATTTAAATTAGACGAAAAAGGCGAACCTACATTAGAATTAAACGATGATGGTGGTTATTTCGATTTAGCTCCTACAGATTTAGGTGAAAATTGTCGTCGTGACATCGTATTAGAATTAGAAGATATGGGCTTTGATATTGAAGCAAGCCACCATGAAGTAGCACCAGGTCAACATGAAATTGACTTTAAATATGCAGACGCTGTTACAGCATGTGATAATATCCAAACATTTAAACTAGTTGTTAAAACAATTGCACGTAAGCATAATTTACATGCTACATTTATGCCAAAACCATTATTTGGTGTAAACGGAAGTGGTATGCACTTCAACGTATCACTATTTAAAGGAAAAGAGAATGCGTTCTTTGATCCTGAAGGTGATCTACAATTGACTGATACTGCTTATCAATTTACAGCTGGTGTCCTTAAAAACGCTAGAGGATTCACTGCAGTATGTAATCCAATCGTCAACTCATATAAACGTCTTGTACCAGGTTACGAGGCACCATGTTATATTGCATGGAGTGGTAAAAACCGTTCTCCTTTAGTACGTGTTCCAACATCTAGAGGTCTATCAACTCGTATTGAAGTACGTTCAGTTGATCCTGCAGCTAACCCTTACATGGCATTAGCAGCAATTTTAGAAGCAGGCTTAGATGGCATTGAGAATAAACTTGAGGTTCCAGAACCAGTAAACCAAAATATCTACGAAATGAATCGTGAAGAACGAGAAGCAGTTGGTATCCAAGACTTACCTTCAACTTTATACACTGCGTTAAAAGCAATGCGTGAAAATAAATCAATTAAAAACGCTTTAGGTAATCATATTTACAATCAATTTATTAACTCAAAATCTATTGAATGGGATTACTATAGAACTCAAGTATCCGAATGGGAAAGAGAACAGTATATTAAGCAATACTAAGCGCTAAACAATTTCAGGGGAAACCTAATAGGGGTAAGGAGTTAAGGCATTTTGCCTTAGCTTCTTTTTTATTTAGTTTAGGTGGACAATACTATTAAATTACATTATAGAATTTTTACTTGTCTACTATTCAAAAATATTTTAACCATATAAAATATGAGGTAATTAAATGGAATTATATACACATATAGAATGCTTATTATTAGATATACTTGATAAAACACCATCTATTTATTATTCTTTCTTTACAATTGCGTTAGGGATTATAATTTATTCTATTAAAGAATGTATTAGATATTTTAATGAAAAAAGATTCATAAAGCTAAATACAATTTAGAATATATAAGACCTATATTACAAGAGGCACATATTAAAGTTAATAAATTAAATCAAGCTTTTATAGATACTTACAACGACATAGATTCATATAGTGATTTGAATTTGGAACTTTTAAGTAAACTACCAGAAAATGAAAGAAGAAAGTATGAAAAAGAAGAAATTTATAGAATATATTATAATATTGAAACAAACATAAATAGATTAAAAAAAGCTTGTCGAGAGTTTATTGCATTTATGAATGTAAACAAAATCTATTTTTCAAATGAGATTTTTTATAAAGTTATAGAGATAGACATTACTGTAAACACCAATCATATTAGTTTATTAAAAAACATACAAAAAGAAGTTGTAGAAAAGAAAAATCCTAATACATTGAAAGTTGGTATTTCTGAAGATTACAAAAGAAATCAAAGAGATTATAGATTTTTACAAGATGCATTAGAACAGGAAATTAAGAAGCAATTAAAAGTATGAAACTAAAATATGTAATATTCTTTAAACTTAAGAAGAAACATAAAATGAAAAATATAACAATTACATCTTTACTACTCAAAATTGGAAATATGACGAAATTAATGATGAATTCATTTGTCCGAACAATAAAAGACTAGGATTTAAAAGATATGCCTATCGCTATGATAAATATGTTTTTAAACGAGACTTTAAATTATATGAATGTGATGATTGTTCAGAGGGTCCTCTGAAACACCATTGTTTGAACTTCAATTCAAAAGCAAATAAAAAATAATGAAGAATTATAATTTGTAATATTTTAAAGCTCAAATTAATAAAAAGCTTTCAGAATCAAAAACAAAAACCATCTACAGTCAAAGAAAAAT